>NZ_QGNK01000030.1:0-52099 GCF_003336925.1 Rhodococcus sp. Eu-32
CGACAAACGACTCGCCCAAGGCAAAAGCAAACGCGACATCATCCGCTGCCTCAAACGAGCCGTCGCCCGCGAAATGTTCCAGCTACTCACACAAAAAATCGGAAGTTGACACTCATAGGAGCATCACGGGTAGCGCAGCTACCTCAACTACCGCGCTTGATCCACTCCTCGAGGTGCGGTGATTCGTCGCCGATGCTGGTGCCGTCACCGTGGCCGGTGTTCACCTTCGTCTCGGCCGGCAGAGCGAACAACCGGTCCCGGATCGAGCCGATGATCGTCGGGAAGTCCGAATACGACCGACCGGTCGCGCCAGGGCCACCGGAGAACAACGTGTCCCCGGAGAACAACTGCCCCGCCTCGGGCAGATACAGGCACGTCGACCCGGGCGAGTGACCCGGCGTGTGCAACGCGACGATGTCGGTCCCCGCCACCGAGATACGCTGCTCGTCCTCGAGCGTCCCGTGACCGACGCCGGGGTGGGTCTGTTCCCACAGCACGTCGTCGGCCGGATTCAGAAGAATCGGCGCGTCGAGCGCGCGGGACAACTCCGGCGCGACGGTGACATGGTCGTTGTGGCCGTGGGTGCAGACGATCGCCTTCACCGTCCTGCCCCCGACGGCGTCGATGATGGGCCGCGCATCGTGCGCGGCGTCGACGATCACGACCTCGTTGTCGTCGCCGATCAACCAGATGTTGTTGTCGACATCCCACTCACCGCCGTCGAGCGCGAACGTCCCGGACGTGACGACCCTGTCGATACGCAGGCTCATAGTTCGACCACCGATCGCAGTACCTCGCCCTTGTGCATCTTCTCGAACGCGGCCTCGATGTCCTCGATCCCGATTCGCTCGGTCACGAACTTCTCGAGCGGCAACCGTCCCTGCTCGTACAGATCGACCAGCAGCGGGAAGTCCCGCTCGGGCAGGCAATCTCCGTACCACGACGACTTGAGCGACCCACCGCGGGAGAAGAAATCGATCAACGGCATCTCGAGCGTCATCTCCGGCGTCGGCACACCCACCAACACCACGGTGCCCGCGAGATCGCGGCCGTAGAACGCCTGCCGCCACGTCTCGGGACGACCGACCGCATCGATGACGACGTCGGCACCGAAACCACCGGTCAACTCCTGGATGGCCTCGACCGCATCGACCGTCGACGCGTCGACGGTGTGCGTCGCCCCCAGGTCCTTTGCCCACTCGAGCTTGCCCGGATCCCGGTCGACGGCGATGATCGTCGTCGCACCCGCCAGACGCGCACCCGCGATCGCGGCATCGCCGACGCCACCACACCCGATCACCGCGACCGAGTCACCGCGCGAGATGTTGCCGGTGTTCATCGCCGCACCCAACCCGGCCATCACACCGCAGCCGAGCAACCCGACGACTGCAGGATCGGAGTCCGGGTTCACCTTGGTGCACTGGCCCTCGTGGACGAGTGTCTTGTCCGCGAACGCGCCGATACCCAACGCGGGCGATAGTTCGGTGCCGTCTTCGAGGGTCATCTTCTTCGACGCGTTGTGGGTGTCGAAGCAGTACCAGGGCTTGCCCTTCTTGCAGGCCCGGCACTCACCACACACCGCACGCCAGTTCAGGACGACGAAGTCGCCGACCTCGACATGGGTGACCGCGTCGCCGACGGTTTCGACGATCCCGGCTGCCTCGTGCCCGAGCAGGAACGGGAACTCGTCGTTGATGCCACCCTCGCGGTAATGCAGATCGGTATGACACACCCCGCACGCGGAAATCTTCACGACCACGTCGTTCGGACCCGGATCAGGAATCACGATCGTCTCGAGAGACACCGCCTCACCCTTCGCCTTCGCGACGACGGCACGCACCTGCTGTGGCATTGCAACCTCCACTTTCGACTGGATTTGTCTTGACATCAGCCTTCCACAACCCATGCACGTGTAGCGACATACGCACCTCGTGCGGCCCGAGCTGTTCACGAGTTCGTGATCCGGGTGGCACATGGACTTTGCGTCCGAGGAGTACCTATGAGCCATGTCTGCTGCGATGGAATACGACCTCGTCGTGATCGGATCTGGACCCGGCGGCCAGAAGGCGGCAATTGCGGCCGCCAAGCTGGGCAAACGCGTCGCGATCGTCGAAAAGGGCAAGATGCTCGGCGGAGTGTGCGTGAACACGGGAACCATCCCGTCGAAGACGCTGCGCGAGGCCGTGCTGTACCTGACCGGCATGAATCAGCGAGAGCTGTACGGCGCCAGCTACCGCGTCAAAGCCAACATCACCCCCGCCGACCTGCTCGCGCGGACGACGCACGTCATCGGCAAGGAGATCGAGGTCGTCCGATCGCAACTGTTGCGCAATCGGATCGAACTCATCACCGGGACAGGCGCATTTCTCGACCCGCGCACGGTCGTCGTCGACGATCCTCAGCGCGGAGAGCGCATCACGGTGACGGCCAAGAACGTCGTCATCGCGACGGGCACGTCGCCTGCCCGTCCCGCCGACGTCGAGTTCGACGACTACCGGGTTCTCGATTCCGACGGCATCCTGAATCTCGAATTCATCCCGGCATCGATGGTCGTCGTGGGCGCAGGCGTCATCGGCATCGAATACGCGTCGATGTTCGCGGCACTCGGAACCAAGGTGACCGTCGTCGAGAAGCGCGACACGATGCTCGACTTCTGCGACCGCGAGATCGTCGAGTCGCTGCAATTCCATCTGCGCGACCTCGCAGTGACCTTCCGGTTCGGCGAAGCGGTGACCGCCGTCGACGTCGGCCCGTCGGGCACCGTCACGACGCTCGCGAGCGGGAAGCGAATCCCCGCCGAGGCGGTGATGTACTCCGCCGGACGGCAGGGCATGACCCGATCGCTCGATCTCGAGAAGGCGGGACCGGAAGCGGATGCCCGCGGGCGCATCTTCGTCGACGAGAACTTCCAGACGAAGGTCGACCACATCTACGCCGTCGGCGACGTCATCGGCTTCCCCGCGCTCGCGGCGACGTCGATGGATCAGGGCAGGCTCGCCGCGTACCACGCGTTCGGCGAGTCGAGTCAGGGCTTGATGGATCTGCAACCCATCGGCATCTACTCCATTCCGGAGGTGTCGTACGTGGGCGCAACCGAGGTCGAGCTCACCAGGAACTCGGTCCCGTACGAAGTCGGCGTCTCCCGCTATCGCGAGCTCGCCCGCGGCCAGATCGCAGGCGACTCGTACGGGATGCTGAAACTTCTGGTCTCCACCGAGGACAGAACTCTGCTCGGCGTTCACATCTTCGGCTCCGGCGCCACGGATCTGATTCACATCGGCCAAGCCGTCATGGGTTGCGGCGGCACGGTCGACTATCTCGTCGACGCGGTGTTCAACTACCCCACCCTGTCCGAGGCGTACAATGTCGCCGCACTCGACGTCACCAACAAGATCCGTGCGCTGCAGAATTTCGCGGGCCGCGCGTCTCGTCAGGAATGACGCGCGCGGGAATGAACACGGCGACTGCCGCGTTCCTTTCGTACGAATCGAGTCGTGACTACGGGTGCGTTAGGTAGTAGCACTCGTGGGTATTCTGTCGCGAAGTCGGTTTCGCCTTCCGGTGCCGCACCAGCGCCGTCGGCGAGTCTACGAAAGGGGTCCGTGGTGGACGAGAAGTCGAGTATGTACGAACTGGAGTTTCCCGCTCCGCAGACCTCGTCGGGCGACGGCGTCGGCCCCGTTCTCGTTCACGGCCTCGAAGGATTCTCCGACGCGGGCCACGCCGTCCGTCTCGCGACGCAGCACCTGCGCGACACGTTGGAGACGGAGTTGGTGGCGTCGTTCGACGTCGACGAACTGATCGATTACCGCTCGCGGCGTCCGACCATGACGTTCAAGGCCGACCACTTCTCGGATTACGATGCGCCGGAGCTGAATCTGTACGCCGTCAAGGACAACGCCGGGGTGCCGTTCCTTCTGCTGTCGGGTCTGGAGCCGGACCTGCGCTGGGAGAAGTTCACGACGGCGGTGCGCCTTCTGGCGGAGCAGCTGGGCGTTCGCCGCACGATCGGACTCGGGTCGATTCCCATGGCCATCCCGCACACGCGTCCGCTCGGCGTGACGGCGCACTCGTCGGACAAGTCGATGGTGCCGTCGGATCAGAGTTGGTCGGGTGAACTGCAGGTGCCGGGCAGCGTCTCCTCGTTGCTCGAATTCCGGCTCGCGCAGCACGGACACGACTCGATGGGCTTCTCGGTGCACGTGCCGCACTACCTGGCCCAGACCGACTACCCGGCCGCTGCCGAGACACTGCTCGAGAACGTGAGCGAAGCCGGTGACCTGGATCTGCCGCTGGCGGCACTGGGACAGGCCGCAGCGCGCGTACGCGAGCAGGTCGACGAGCACATCACGGGCAACGAAGAAGTTCAGTCGGTCGTCCACGCGCTGGAACGCCAGTACGACACCTACGTCGCCGCGCAGGAGCAGCAGTCGACACTTCTGGCCGGTGACGAGCCGTTGCCGAGTGGGGACGAGCTCGGAGCGGAGTTCGAACGCTTCCTCGCCGAGCAAAGCGGATTCGACTCGGATACCGAGGACACCGATCGCGAGAACTGAACCGACGACCGAACGTGCGTCCGTGTGACTGCTCACACGGACGCACGTATCTTTGTGTGACCGGGAATATGCCGACGACGCGCGAAACATATCTGTAACTACGAATACGCTCTCTTCTCTCGCCGATCGCACGTACTCGTGCGAGAGTCATAGATGTAATTCGAGTCGGAACCGGCGCGACCCAGCCCGTCACGCACCGCGGTCCGGCGCCGAGATACGTGCAAGGACTACAAGAGGCAGCATGAGCACCCTACGCACGCGGAAGCTTCGGCCGGTTCCCGACGCCGAGCCACGCTTGATGTACCGAACCATCCACGGGTACCGCCGCGCCTTTCGTATGGCCGGAGACGGACCTGTCCTGTTGCTCATCCACGGCATCGGCGACAACTCCGAGACGTGGAACGACATCGTCCCGCATCTCGCTCAGAACTACACCGTGATTGCGCCGGATTTGCTGGGTCACGGCAAGTCCGACAAGCCTCGCGCCGACTACTCCGTCGCGGCGTACGCGAACGGGATGCGTGACCTGCTGTCGGTGCTGGGCATAGATCGGGTCACCGTGGTCGGCCACTCCCTCGGCGGCGGCGTCGCAATGCAGTTCGCCTACCAGTTTCCGCACATGGTCGACAGGCTCGTCCTCGTGTCGGCCGGCGGCGTCACCCGAGACGTACACCCGATTCTGCGTCTGGCGTCCATCCCACTCGCCAGCGACGTCGTCAAGGTTCTTCGCGTTCCCGGGGCCATGACGATGATGAAGCTGGCGGGCGACCTCGTCGGAAAGCTGAACCGTTCCCCGTTCCGACCGGGCGCGATGCTGCACGACACTCCCGATCTGGTGCGTGTCCTCAGCGGACTCCCCGATCCGACCGCGCACGAGGCGTACCTGCGCACGCTGCGCGCCGTGGTCGACTGGCGCGGCCAGGTCGTCACGATGCTCGACCGCTGTTACCTGACCGAGAACCTCCCCGTACTGCTCGTCTGGGGTGGCAGCGATTCGGTGATTCCGGTGAGCCATGCGCATCTCGCCCATTCTGCAATGCCCGGCTCCGTCCTCGAGGTCTTCCGTGGATCGGGTCATTTCCCGTTCCGGGACGATCCCATCCGCTTCCTGCAGGTCCTCGAGACGTTCCTGGCGTCCACTCCCCCCTTGGACTTCGACGAGGCACGGTGGCGCAACCTGTTGCTGAACGGCATCGGTGAGGACACGATCACCGGTAGCGCGAGCACGCGCCTCGCCGTACTCGGCGCGATGGGGTCGGACGAGCGCAGCGCGACGTGACAAGGGGCGATGGCGCCTCCCACGCACTCGACCCATAACCTGTAGACGTGCTTCTCACCGATCTCGTCCCCGATCCCACGACCGACGAAGCACAGGACCCGGACACACTGTTCGACGTCTTCACGTCGTGGACCGTCGACCGAGGCCTGACGCTGTATCCCGCGCAGGAAGAGGCGCTCATCGAGCTGGTGTCGGGCTCGAACGTCATCCTCGCGACGCCGACCGGTTCCGGGAAGTCGATGGTGGCCGTCGGTGCGCATTTCGCGGCGATGGCGTCGGGCATTCGGAGCTTCTACACCGCGCCGATCAAGGCACTCGTCAGCGAGAAGTTCTTCGCGCTGTGCGAGATCTTCGGCGCCCAGAACGTCGGAATGATGACGGGCGACGCGTCGGTCAATGCGGGAGCGCCCATCATCTGCGCCACCGCGGAGATCGTCGCGAACCTGGCGTTGCGTCAGGGCGCGAACTCGGACATCGGTCAGGTGATCATGGACGAGTTCCACTACTACTCCGAGCCCGATCGCGGCTGGGCGTGGCAGGTGCCGCTGATCGAACTCCCGAACGCGCAGTTCCTGCTCATGTCCGCCACGCTCGGTGACGTCTCGTTCTTCCGCGACGACCTGACCAGGCGCACCGGCCGCGCGACGACGGTGGTGTCCGGCTCGGAACGCCCTGTCCCGCTGATGTTCTCGTACGTGACGACGCCGATTGGCGAAACCATCGAAGAACTCGTCGACACTCATCTCGCGCCGGTGTACGTCGTGCACTTCACGCAGGCCGCTGCCCTCGAACGTGCGCAGGCTCTGACGAGCGTCAACGTCGCGTCGAAAGAGGAGAAGCAACAGATCGCCGACGCGATCGGCCAGTTCCGCTTCACGACGGGCTTCGGAAAGACGTTGTCTCGCTTGGTCCGTCACGGCATCGGCGTCCATCACGCGGGCATGCTGCCGAAATATCGACGCCTCGTCGAGAAGCTCGCGCAGGACGGCCTGCTCAAGGTCATCTGCGGCACGGACACTCTCGGCGTGGGAATCAACGTGCCCATCCGAACGGTGCTGTTCACCGGACTGACCAAGTACGACGGCGTCCGCACCCGGCAGCTACGTGCGAGGGAATTCCACCAGATCGCAGGCCGGGCCGGACGAGCCGGATACGACACGTTGGGAACCGTCGTCGTCGAGGCTCCCGAGCACGACATCGAGAACGCGCGACTGATCGCCAAGGCCGGTGACGACCCGAAGAAACTCAAGCGCGTCCAACGCAAGAAAGCGCCGGACGGATTCGTCTCGTGGGGCGAGCCGACGTTCGACCGGATCGTCGCCGCCAGCCCCGAGCCGCTGCAGTCGCGGTTCGCCGTCAGCAACTCGATGTTGCTCAATGTCATTGCGCGACCCGGCAATTGCTTCGACGCGATGCGCCACCTGCTCGAGGACAATCACGAGAGCCGACCTGCGCAGCGTAGGCACATCCTTCGGGCGATCACGTTGTATCGAGGACTCGTGGCCGCGGGGATCGTGGAGCAACTCGACGAGACGGACGCCGATGGCAGGCATGCTCGGTTGACGGTCGATCTGCAGCCGGACTTCGCCCTGAACCAGCCACTGTCCCCGTTCGCACTGGCAACCTTCGAACTGCTCGACGCCGAATCGCCGACGCATGCCCTCGACGTCGTCTCGGTCATCGAAGCGACGCTCGACGATCCCCGCCAGATCCTGATGGCGCAGCAGCACGCGGCCCGAGGTGAAGCCGTCGCACAGATGAAGGCCGACGGTATCGAGTACGACGAGCGCATGGAGTTGCTGGAAGAGGTCACGTGGCCGAAACCCCTTGCCGAGCTTCTCGTTCCGGCGTTCGAGATCTATCGCGGTGGCCACCCGTGGGTGAGCGAGTTCGCGCTGTCGCCGAAGACCGTCGTTCGCGACATGATCGAACGAACGATGACGTTCGCCGAGTTGATCAGCCACTACGGACTGACTCGTTCCGAGGGCCTCGTGCTGCGGTATCTCGCCGACGCGTATCGCGCATTGCGCCAGACGGTACCTCCCGAGGCCAGGACCGAGGAAGTGCAGGACATCACCGAATGGCTCGGAGAGCTTGTGCGTCAAGTCGATTCGAGCCTGCTGGACGAGTGGGAGAACCTCACCGATCCGGGTGAGGAGCCGGAGGCGAAACCCGAAGCCTACGGCGGGGATTCGCCGAGGCCGATCTCGGCCAACCCGCGCGCGTTCCGTGTCATGGTCCGCAACGCGATGTTCAAGCGCGTCGAGCTCGCCGCCGCAGGTCGGTGGGCGGCGCTCGACGAGCTCGACGACGGGCCGGACTGGGAGGCCGAGCTCGCGCCGTTCTTCGACGAGTACGGCGAGCTGGGCACCGGTCCGTCGGCGCGCGGCCCCGCTCTGTTCGATCTCACCGTCGGGCCGAACCGCACGACGGTTCGGCAGATTCTGGAAGATCCCGAAGGCGATCAGGGCTGGTCGTTGAATGCCGTGGTCGACGTCGACGAATCGAACGCATCAGGCGAGATCGTGTTCGACGAGGTGACGATCACCGCGGGCTGACATTCAGGCGTGCAGACCGGCGCCGATGGACGAGATCGATGCCGCGATGGCACCGTACTCTTCGGCGCGTGCACTCGAGGCGCGGTAGACGAGCCCCATCGTGCGCCCGGGCTTCGGATCGGCGAACTCGGCGACGCCCAGATTTCCCTTGGCCGTCTCGACCGCGACAGCCGACCGGGGCACGAGCGTCACGCCGAGCCCGCCCGCGACGCACTGCACGACCGTCGCCAGTGACGTCGCGCGTGTGTCGCCGGCCGCGGGAACGGCGTCGACGGAACGACACAGATCGAGCGTCTGGTCGCGCAGGCAATGCCCTTCGTCCAACAGCAGTATCGGCTGATCGACGAGAGCCGACAACGTCAGATCCGTACGACCGTCGAGAGGATGCCCCGAGGGCACGATCAGCACGAAATCCTCGCTGTACAAGGGCAGATCGACGACTCCGGACTCCTCGGTCGGCAAGGCGAGAACGGCGGCCTCTATCGCGCCCGAACGCAACGACGCGAGGAGGCGCTCGGTCCGATCCTCGACGATGAACGGCTCCAGCGCCGGATACTCACGGCGCAGCGCCGGCAGCAGCGCGGGCAGGACGTACGGCGCAACCGTCGGAATGAGACCCAGTCGAAGCGGTCCGGACAGCCCACCGCCCAATCCCGACGCCGCCACCGTGAACCCGTCGGCGGCCTCGAGCGTGGCCCGCGCGCGGTCGAGCAATTGGCTTCCGGCCGTCGTCATGAGGACTTTGCGTGTGCTGCGTTCCACGAGTTGCACCCCGAGGCCCTGTTCCAACGACGCGAGCGCCTGCGACAGCGTCGGCTGGCTGACCTTCAGTCGTGCCGCGGCCGTTCCGAAGTGCCGGTGCTCGGCCACGGCGACGAACGCACGCAGTTGCGACAGCGTGGGTTGGAAACTTTGATCAGCCATGCCTATCAGTTTAGCGAGGGCTATCGCCTGCGCCTTTGGTAGATTCCCCGACATGAGTATCGACGTGGCAGTCGTTCGCGTGTTCACCGACGACGCAGGCCGGTACGGCAATCCGCTCGGAATCGTCCGCAGCCACGCCGTGCCGCCCGCCGAGCGTCAGTCGCTGGCCACCGAACTCGGCTTCAGCGAGACGATCTTCGTCGACCACGACGGCGGGTCGACGGCATCCGCCGCCATCTTCACTCCCGCCGTCGAACTCCCGTTCGCGGGGCACCCGACCGTCGGCCTGTCGTGGTGGCTCGGCGCGCAGGGGCACCCGATCGACACCCTCGTCGTCCCTGCCGGAGAGCTGCAGGTGACCTACGGTGACGGCACGACGGCGGTGCGGGCACGAGCCGACTGGGCTCCGGAGTTCACGATGCATCCGTTGACGACCGTCGACGAGGTCGAGTCGGTCGACCCGTCGACCTTCACCGAAGGGCACCACTACGTGTGGGCATGGATGGACGCCGAACACGAGGCGATACGTTCGCGAATGTTCGCGCCCGAGATGGGGATTGCCGAGGACGAAGCGACCGGCGCGGCAGCAGTTCGCATCACCGCCTCGCTGGGACTGGGGATCCGCATTCACCAAGGCCGCGGATCGAGGCTGCTGACGACCTGTCTGGACGACGGCTGGATCGAGCTGGGCGGCCGGACCGTCGCGGACTCGTCGATCACCGTGCGGTAGGAGATTCTTCGTGCGGCACGTCGACAGCGATCTCGTCACCCAGCGTGACGCCGTCGGCCAGCGGTAACCGATCGCCGCTCCAGAATTTGCCCGGGTCGAACCAGTTCGCCTTCTTGTGCCCGGCGAGCAGGCCCATCGACTCGTACGTCGTCGCAACCACTTCCGCGCAGTAGGCCGTCTCGATCGCGGCCGAGGGCTCCTGCCGCCGAATCAACGTGGGGACGCGTCCTTTGAACCAGCGCCCCGCCAACTTCGCCGTCGTCGGAAACGCGGTGCCGTCCATGCGAGCGATGGTCCGCATCAACGCATCTTCCTGCTCTCGTGTCACGGCCGTCCCCAATTGCCGCAGCCAGCACCGCTGTTCGTATTTCAGCGTCCACTGAAGCACGGCAGCGCGAAGATCGTGCAGTTGCACACCGCGCTGGAAATTGCCGGTCCACATGTCCTGCAACGACTTTCCCAGCTCCGCATGCCACATCAGCGGAGGCAGATCGTCCACGACGACGGCCATCCCCACATGGTTGACGGGACTGTTCGTCAGAGTTTGAATCGCCCTGTCGGCCGCCGAACGGCCACGGAAGATCCAGATGTCACCGGTCCTGGTCGCGTCCACCGCTGTATCCAGATCGATTCGCGACGCATTCATACGGTCGAGCTTAACCAGTACGGTAAAGCCATGAAGCTGTGGAAGATCCTGGGCCTCGCGGGCGTCGCGGGCGTCGCCGCCACCGGGGCTCTCGTCGTGCGATCGGAACGTGCGCGGCGCGCCTACGCCCCCGACGAGGTTCGGCAGGAGTTGCACAAGCGGTTCGCGGAGGCATCGGCCGCAACGCCCGACGCCCCCGCTTCCCCGACGGGGTTGCACCGCTTGCGCTCTCGGTTCAGCCGAGCGCGCTGAGAATTCGTCCCGCGAGTTCCTCGACTTCGGCGTCGGTCATCACGGACGACGGCGAGATCTGCATCGCACCCTGGCCTGCGGCACGCCCGGACACGCCGTGCTCGCGCAGCGTCCCGACGAACGGCAGTGCCTCGGCCGGATCGGCGAGTTGCACCGCGGCGACGGCACCGAGGCCACTGCGCACCTCTTGGACGCGCGGATGGTCGGCGAGCGGCGCGAGATGAGTGTGGAGCGACGTCTCGAGACGCGCCGACTCCTGCAGCAGGTTCTCGCGTTCCATGATGTCGAGCGTCGCCATCGCGGCGGCCGCAGCGCCCGCATGGCCGCCGTACGTGTAGCCGTGGCGCCACCAGACCCCACCGGAGAAGAACGGTTCGGCGATGTGCGGCGCGACGAACACCGCACCCATCGGCACGTAGCCCGACGTCAGGCCCTTGGCCGTCGTCATCAGGTCCGGCTGCAGATCGAAGCGCGTCGACGCGAACCACGACCCGCCGATGCGACCGAATCCCGTCACCACCTCGTCGGCGACGAACAGAACGTCGTGGTCGCGGCAGATCTGACGCACTTCCTGCAGATATCCCTGCGGGGGCAGATAGACGCCACCCGCGCCGATGATCGGCTCGCAGAAGAACGCGGCGATCTGGTCCGCGCCTACTTCCTCGATCAGCGCGAGCAAGGCCTTCGCATCGTCCCAGGCCACCGTCCGTGCGTCGGGCATCAGTTCACCGTAGTTCTCACGGTTGACCGGAATGCCCGCCAAGGCGGTGCCGGCGACGTGCATGCCGTGATACGCCTTCTGACGGCCGACGATGAGCTTCTTCCCGGGCTTTCCCGTCTCGTGCCAGTACCTCCGGGCGAGCTTCGCTGCGGTGTCGATCGAATCGGAACCGCCGGAGGTGAAGAACACCTTGCTGCCCGCGACCGGCGCGATCTCGCCGAGTCGTTCCGCCAATGCGAGTGTCGTCTCGGGGACGAAGTCGCCGAAGTTCGAGTAATGCGCCAGCGACCCGAGCTGGGCTGCGACGGCGTCGGCGATCTCACGACGCCCGTGCCCGACGTTCGTGAACCACAGGCCGGCGGTGGCATCGAGGTACTTGTTGCCCTCACGATCCCAGATGTAGGCACCCTCGCCGCGCGATACGACGAACGGCCCCTTGGAGGTGACTGCGCCCATGTCGGCGAAGCCGTGCCACAGCGCGGAATGGGTGGATTCGTAGGTCGGCTCGGCCGGAGTAGACATGCCCGAGAGCTTAGTCGGACCCCGTTCGTCGAGTATGAGCCGTCTCTCCACTCGGCACCGAGTCGTTCCGCGGCGTTCACCACACGAGGGGAAGTCGGTTCGACCGATTATCCTGAAGGCAGCATGTCTACTGAAACCGTCTCGCACCGTCGTCGCACCCTCACCGCTCGTCTCGAGGGTGTCACGCTGCGCGACGAACATCGCCTCCGTCGTCGGCTCGACCGGGCACGCACCGACGACGCACTGAACGCGATCGAGAGCGACGTCGCGCGCGCCGAGCTCGTGGTGGCGAACCGTCGCACGGCAGTTCCCGTCGTCGAATATCCCGAATCTCTTCCGGTCAGCCAACGCAAGGACGACATCGCGGCTGCGATCGAGCAGCATCAGGTGGTCGTCGTCGCGGGTGAGACCGGATCGGGCAAGACGACGCAGATTCCGAAGATCTGCCTCGAACTCGGCCGCGGTGTTCGAGGGTCCATCGGCCACACCCAGCCGAGGCGTCTCGCGGCCCGCACTGTCGCCGAACGCATCGCCGAGGAAGTGGGCCAGGACATCGGCGAAACTGTCGGCTACAAGGTGCGTTTCACCGACCAGTCCTCGGATTCGACGCTCGTCAAACTGATGACCGACGGCATTCTGCTCGCCGAGATCCAGCGCGACCGGCTGCTGCGACAGTACGACACGCTCATCATCGACGAAGCCCACGAACGCAGCCTGAACATCGACTTCATTCTCGGGTACCTCGCTCAGCTCCTCCCCCGCCGCCCCGATCTCAAGGTGATCATCACGTCGGCGACGATCGACCCCGAACGTTTCGCACAGCACTTCGCTCGTGACGGAGTTCCGGCCCCGATCATCGAGGTCTCCGGTCGAACGTTCCCGGTCGAGATGCGTTATCGCCCTTTGTCGGTCGACGTCGGCGACACGACGATCGATCTCGATCCCGTCGACGCGACGTGCGACGCCGTCGACGAGCTGCTCGGCGAGGGCGACGGCGACATCCTGGTGTTCCTGTCCGGCGAACGCGAGATTCGAGACACCGCGGATGCACTGCGGGACCGGAAACTACGCAACACCGAGATCGTTCCGTTGTATGCGCGCCTGTCCGCGGCCGAGCAGCACCGGGTGTTCACGCCGCACACGGGACGGCGAGTCGTGTTGTCCACCAACGTCGCCGAGACGTCACTGACCGTGCCCGGCATTCGCTACGTCGTGGATCCGGGCACCGCTCGCATCTCGCGGTACTCGATACGCACCAAGGTGCAGCGCCTTCCGATCGAGAAGATCTCCCAGGCGTCCGCACGGCAGCGCGCAGGCCGTTGCGGTCGCGTGGCGGACGGCATCTGCATTCGGCTGTACTCCGAGGAAGACTTCGAGGCCAGGCCCCACTTCACCGAGCCGGAGATCCTGCGTACCAACCTCGCGTCGGTGATTCTGCAGATGACGTCCCTCGGCCTCGGAAAGATAGACCAGTTCCCGTTCGTCGAGCCGCCGGACCCGCGGAGCATTCGCGACGGCGTCGGACTTCTCGAAGAGCTGGGAGCGCTCACGGCCGGGAAGAGCGGCGAACCGGAGCTCACCCCGATCGGACGTGAACTCGCGCAACTCCCCGTCGATCCGCGAATGGCGCGGATGCTCGTCGAAGCCAATGCCACAGGCGCGCTCGCGGACGCGCTGGTCGTCGTCTCCGCGCTGTCGATCCAGGACGTCCGAGAGCGGCCGGCCGAGCATCAACAGGCTGCCGACGAGAAGCATGCACGGTTCGCGGTCGAGAACTCCGACTTCCTCGCCTACATCGAGTTGTGGAAGTACCTGCGCGAACAACGAAACGAATTGTCGTCGAACCAGTTTCGACGCATGTGTCGTAACGAGTTCCTGCACTACCTGCGCATTCGGGAATGGCAAGACCTGCACGGTCAGCTACGTCAGATCACGCGCGGACTCGGCTGGACCGTCCCCGAGAACGAAAGCACTCCGGTGGCACTGCACCAAGCGTTGCTGTCCGGTCTGCTGTCGCATATCGGACTACGCGAGGGCGAGAAGCGTGAGTTTCTCGGCGCCCGCGGTACCCACTTCGCGATCTTCCCCGGATCGGGGTTGTTCAAGAAACCGCCGCGTTGGGTGATGGCAGCCGAATTGGTCGAGACGGGGCGATTGTGGGGCCGGATGGCCGCCCGCATCGAACCCGAATGGGCCGAACGCCTCGCCCCGCATCTGGTGAAGCGGACGTACTCCGAACCGCATTGGTCCATCAAACGACAGACCGCGATGGCCTACGAGCGTGTCACGCTGTACGGCATCCCGCTCGTGACGGGACGTCCGGTGAACTATCACCGCATCGACCCGGAGATCTCGCGCGAACTGTTCATCAGACATGCTCTCGTACAGGGTGAGTGGAAGACACAGCATCCGTTCTTCCACAAGAACCGCACGCTGCTCGAGGACGTCGGAGAACTCGAGAACCGAGCTCGACGGCGTGACATCGTCGTCGACGACGACGCACTGTTCGACTTCTACGACGCCCGAGTCGGAAAAGAGGCGGTGTCGGCACGCCACTTCGACACGTGGTGGAAAAAGGCGCGCAAGGCCGCTCCGGAACTTCTGGACTTCACCGCTGCCACTGTCGTCAACCCCGACGCGGCCTCGGTCCTCGGTGGGGACTACCCGGATGCGTGGCGACAGGGCGAAATTCAATTCCCACTCACGTACCAGTTCGAACCGGGATCGGAGGCGGACGGCGTCACCGCCCGCATTCCGATCGCGCTCCTCGCGCAGGTGCAGCCCGTGGGCTTCGACTGGCTGGTCCCCGGTATGCGCGCCGAGTTGGTGGCGACACTCATCAAGCTTCTTCCGAAGGCACTGCGTCGCAACGTCGTTCCGGCACCGGATTTCGCCGCTGCGGCATTGAGGTCGATGAAGCCCAGGTCGGAGCCCGTCGTCACGGCCCTCGCGAGGGAGCTTTCCCGCCTCGGCGCGTGCCGCATCGACCCGACGGACTTCGACGTGGCGTCGTTGCCGCCGCATCTGCACATGACCTTCGTCGCGGTCGACGGGAGCGGCACCGTTCTCGGCTCCGACAAGGACCTGGTTCGGCTGCGAAAGACGTTGTCGCCGCGCGTCGATCGCGAGGTCGCAAGTGCCGTCGGACAGGCCGAACGCGCACCGACACTGGCCTGGACGTCGTCCTCGCTCGGCACGTTGGAGGACACCGTCACCCGGTCCGTCGGCGGGCAGACCGTCACGGGCTACCCCGCGCTCGTTCCCGAGAACGGTGGTGTGGCCGTGCGTGTGTTGAGCACACCCGCTCAGCAGCGCGCGTCGATGCGGGACGGAACACGCGCCCTCCTGCTCGAGTCCGCGCCCCGGGGCACCAAAGCGTTGCTCGCGGGCATTCCGACGAAGGAACGTCTCGCGCTCGGACAGAACCCGTACGGCAGCGTCGAGGCACTGCTCGAGGACTGCCGCCGAACCGCCGTCGACGAAGCGATGATGGCGCACGGCGGTCCGGTGCGCAGCCCCGAGAAGTTCGCCGCACTGTCGAAGGCGGTCAACGCAGACACCGCAGCCCGCACGTCCCGGATCGTCGCGCTCGTGCGGCCGATTCTGACTGCCGCGATGGAACTTCGATCGATCCTGGACACGAAGAAGGGCGATGCCGCCGACGACGTCCGTGAGCAACTCGACGGTCTGGTGTTCGACGGCTTCGTCTTCGAGTTCGGGTCCGCTCGTCTCGCGGACATTCCTCGCTACCTGCAGGGCGCAACCGCTCGCCTGAAGTCGTTGCCGAGCAGCGCGTCTCGTGACGATGCGGGCATGGATGTGCTGGATCGCGTCTACGACGCGTACGACCGCCTGCTGAAGTCGCTACCCGAGGCACGACAGAGGAGTTCGGCCGTCCAGGACGTGTTCTGGTCTATCGAGGAACTTCGCATCGGCCTGTTCGCGCAGGGGATTCGAACTGCCTATCCGGTGTCCGAGAAACGAATCATGAAGGCGATGGACGCAGTCAGTCGCTGACGCCGGCCTCGCGATGCGCGCGCAATTCGAGGATCTCCTTCTCGAAATCCTCGGCCGAGCTGAAGGATCGGTACACGGACGCGAAGCGCAAGTAGGCTACTTCGTCGAGATCGCGGAGTGGGCCGAGAATGGCCAATCCGACCTCGTGGCTGGGAATTTCGGCGGATCCGGACGCACGAACCGCGTCCTCCACCTGCTGAGCCAGGAGGTTCAACGCGTCGTTGTCGACATCCCGGCCCTGGCACGCGCGCCGCACACCTTTGACGACCTTCTCGCGGCTGAACGGCTCGGTGACGCCGCTGCGCTTCACGACCGCGAGGACCGCTGTTTCGACGGTGGTGAACCGACGACCGCATTCCGGGCACGACCGACGCCGACGAATCGCCTGGCCTTCGTCCGCCTCGCGGGAATCCACCACGCGCGAATCAGGGTGCCTGCAGAACGGGCAATGCATGTCGGAGCCTCCGTCGTAGCCGATGCACTCCCCGCCATCACCGGTCGAACGCGGAGGACCCGTGAAACACCTAGGACGCACGGGAGGTGCAGGCTCCGAGAATACTCGGAGCGCTACGTGCTGAACTCGATCACCCGTCTGGGACGGAAAGCCGACCACCGGCGACATGACGAGATCATTCTCCCGTGGCCGACGGTACGACGTGCTCCACCGATTGACTGGGCGGCTGCGACGCCGGTTCGAGCTGCCCCGCGCGGAGGTTGGCGAGCCCGACCAGCGCGAGGATCACCACTGCGGTACCCACGACGCCTGCCACGGTGGCCTGCCACGAGATCGACTGATCGGAACGGCGTTCTTCGACGCACGAGTCCGCGTACGCACCCATCGACGACGGCTGATGTGCCGACGGGGCCGAGTGCACGTAGCGACGTCGCGCGGGCGTTGCGCGTCGACGGGAGGGACGCGCGACCGGGCGGACCACCCGAGGGTCTGAAACCGTGATGCTCATCGAGATCTCCACTGCTGTCGACGATGATCGAACACTTGCCTTCGTTCCATTCGATCAGGCGTTCGATGAACGCTTGTTCGAAGTTCTATCACGCGGGTCCGACAAAGTCAGTAGAAAATGCGACACGGATCGAACAGATGTTTGATCGAACAGCGTCGACGGGCTAGATTCGTGTCAGAAACCACACGTCACACCGGCACCACTCGAAATGGCGTCACAGAACCACAGGCGACAGCCACACCAGCATCGGCAACGCACGCCGAGACGGCAGGAGGATGCACGTATGAAGGACGAGACCTCGTCAGGGTCTACACCGGCACCGAAGTCCGCCGGATCCAGGTCTGCCGGCAAGAGTTCGGCGGGCAAGCCTGCCGCCGTGCCGACGGCGAAGGCCTTCGAAGGAGAAGGCACCGACATCAACGCGGGGCTCACGGAGCGTCAGCGCAAGGTACTCGAGGTCATTCGCGCATCGGTCACCGAGCGCGGGTACCCGCCGAGCATCCGTGAGATCGGTGACGCGGTCGGTCTGACGTCGACGTCGTCGGTCGCCCATCAGCTGCGGACGCTCGAACGCAAGGGATTCCTGCGCCGTGACGCGAACCGTCCCCGTGCGGTGGATGTTCGCGGACTCGACGAGGTGCAGGCCGATCACGCAGCCGCCGTCGCCGACGGTTCGGCTGCCGCCGAGGATCAGCTGCCGACACCCACGTTCGTGCCCGTCCTCGGACGTATCGCCGCCGGTGGCCCGATTCTCGCCGAGGAAGCCGTCGAGGACGTCTTTCCGCTGCCCCGCGAACTCGTCGGCCAGGGGTCGTTGTTCCTTCTCAAGGTCGTCGGCGAGTCGATGATCGACGCCGCGATCTGCGACGGCGACTGGGTGGTCGTACGGCAGCAGAGCGTGGCCGACAACGGCGACATCGTCGCGGCGATGATCGACGGCGAGGCCACCGTGAAGACGTTCAAGCGGTCGAAGGGCGATATCTGGCTCATGCCGCACAACCCATTGTTCGAACCCATTCCGGGCAACGACGCCGCAATCCTGGGCAAGGTCGTCACCGTGATGCGCAAGCTCTGATTCCACGAACGACGAAGCCCGCGTCCACCGAGGTCGTACTCGGTGAGCGCGGGCTTCGTGCTGTCGTCCGGGCCGCATCCCGGCCGGAGCGAATGTGGCCTTCCGGTCACTCGGAGTGACCGAATGTCACCCTCGGCCGGGAAAGAGAAAGGACGGGAAGGCGGAACTACAGGTCCAGCCCGCGCCCGATGATCTCCTTCATGATCTCGGTGGTGCCGCCGTAGATCGTCTGGACGCGTGAGTCCATGTACGCCTTGGCGATCGGGTATTCCTTCATGTAGCCGTAGCCGCCGTGCAGCTGCAGGCACCGATCGATCAGCTTGACCTGGTTCTCGGTCGTCCACCACTTGGCCATCGCAGCTTCCTGCACCGTCAGCGTTCCGGCGTTGAGCAGTTCGATGAACTTGTCGACCATGATGCGGGTCGCCGTGGTCTCGGTGGCCAGTTCGGCCAGTACGAAGCGGGTGTTCTGGAACTTGCCGATCGACTTGCCGAACGCCTTGCGGTCGCGGCAGTACTGAATTGTCATGTCGAGCGCGGACTCCATGGCGGCGGCAGCGACGACGGCGATGGACAGTCGCTCCTGCGGGAGGTTCTGCATGAGGTAGATGAAGCCCATGCCTTCTTCGCCGAGCAGGTTCGCAGCAGGCACTCGAACGTCGGTGAAGCTGAGTTCGGCGGTGTCCTGCGCCTTCATGCCGATCTTGTCGAGATTGCGGCCGCGTTCGAAGCCGGGCATGTCCCGTTCGACGACGAGCAGGCTGAAGCCCTGCGCGCCCTTGTCCGGATCGGTGCACGCGACGACGATGACGATGTCGGCGTTGATTCCGTTGGTGATGAACGTCTTCGACCCGTTCAGCACCCACTCGTCACCGTCACGAACGGCTTTGGTCTTGATGCCCTGCAGGTCGCTGCCGGTGCCGGGCTCGGTCATCGCGATCGCGGAAATCAGTTCGCCCGAACAGAATCCGGGCAGCCACCGCTTCTTTTGCTCCTCGTTGGTGAGCTTGATCAGGTACGGCGCGACGACGTCGTTGTGCAGTGTGAAGCCGATGCCGCTGTAGCCACCCCTGGTCGTCTCCTCGGTGACGATGGAGTTGTACCGGAAGTCCTCGACTCCCCCGCCGCCGTACTCCTCGGGCACGGCCATACCGAGAAAGCCTTGCTTTCCGGCTTCGACCCACACGTCACGGTCGACGATGTTCTGCTCTTCCCACGTCGCGTGATTCGGAGCGACGTGTTGTTCGAGGAACTTGCGGTACGACTCGCGGAAGAGATCGTGCTCCGGATCGAACAGGGTGCGTTCCACTTCATCACTCCTCATCGGTACTGCCGGACGGCATGGAACCTCGCCGCCGACGGTTGGCGTAGTTCGAACACTACGACCGAACCGAGTTCGCAGTCGATGACCGTTTCGTGCGTCATCGGTGACCGAACGCGCGGTACGTCAGTTCTGTCGCGCCCGAGCCAGGCTGCGCACGATCGGATAGCCGACGAGGATGCCCACCGAGCCCCATGCAATGCCGCCGAGTTCGACCGAGCCGACCGTCAGCGTCAGGTCCCCGATGCCTGCGACGAGCGCCGCGGCCACGACCATCAGGTTGACCGGGTCGGTGAAGTCGACCTTGTTGTCGAACCAGATGCGTACACCGAGGAGACCGATCAGGCCGTACAGCACGAGCGTCGCACCGCCGATGACCCCGGAAGGAACGGTGAAGACGAGAGCCCCGAACTTCGGCGAGAACGCGAGAATCACGGCGGTCGCGGCGGCGACCCAGTACGCGGCCGTCGAGTAGACACGGGTGGCGGCCATGACGCCGATGTTCTCCGCGTACGTCGTCGTCCCCGACCCACCTGCCGCGCCGGCCAGGGTGGTGGCCAGGCCGTCGGCGATCAACGCGTCACCGGCCAGGTCGTCGAGCGACTTCCCCGTCATGGCCGACACGGCCTTGACGTGTCCGACGTTCTCCGCGATCAACACGATCACGACCGGCAGGGCGATGAGTACGACGGACAGCTCGAACGTCGGCCCGCGGAACTCGGGCACGCCGATCCAGGCCGCGTCGCGCATCGCGTCGAGCCTGGTCTGGTCGATCTCGCCGAGAACGGCCGCGAAGACCCATCCGATCACGACGCCGACCAGAATGCCGAGCCGACCGAGAAGTCCTGGACCGACGACGGTGACGAGCAGAATCGCGATCAACGTCACCGCCGCGACGAGCGGCTGCGCCTCGAACGACGACGTCGCGGCCGGAGCCAGGTTGAGCCCGATCAAGACGACGACGGCTCCGGTGACGACCGGCGGCATGACGGCTTCGATCACCCGTCCGCCCGCGAACCTGACGACGAAACCGATTGCGGCCAGGACGATTCCGACGGACATGACGGCGCCGAGTTGCGCTGCCGGCCCGTCTGCCTGCGCAGCACTGAGCGGGGCGATGAACGCGAACGACGATCCGAGGTAGCTCGGAATGCGTCCGCGTGTGATCACCAGGAAGAGCGCGGTGCCGATTCCGGAGAAGAGCAAGGTGGTGGTCACCGGGAATCCGGTGACCGTCGGAACCAACAGCGTCGCACCGAACATGGCGATGACGTGCTGCATTCCGATACCGATCGTGCGCGGCCACGACAGACGTTCGTCCGGGGCCACCACCGCGCCTGCAGCGACAGTCTTTCCGTTGCCGTGCAGGGTCCATCCGAAGTTTCGACTCACAAGGACTGAATCCTAGAGGGCATTCAGTTCAGGATTGCAGCAACCGCCGCGCGTGCGGCGGAAGCGCTGTCCGCGCGCAGAGCGGCGTCGGCTGCTTCGACGCACTTGTCGAACGTGACGGTCGACAGCTTCGCTCCGACGTGGGCGACGGCGGCCGACGCAGCCGACAGCGACGTGATGCCCAGACCCACGAGCACACACGCGAGCAACGGATCGGCCGCTGCCTCGCCGCACACACCGACCGGCTTGCCTGCGGCGGCACCTGCCTTGGCGGTGTGCGAGACGAGCGCGAGCACGGCAGGCTGCCACGGATCGGTCAGCGCGGCCAGTTCAGAGGACATCCGGTCGGCTGCCATCGTGTACTGGGCGAGGTCGTTCGTGCCGATCGACAGGAAGTCGACGTGCTCGAGAATGTGCTCGGCCAGCAGGGCCGCGGCGGGGACCTCGATCATCACCCCGGGTTTCAGCCCGCGCTCACGCACGTCGGCTGCGAACGCAGCGGCCTCGGCGGCGGTCGCGATCATCGGGGCCATGACCCACGGGTTCGAGCCGGTCGCCTTCGCTGCGGCGGCGATGCCGTCGAGCTGGCGATACAGGATGCCACGATCCTGTTCCGCGATGCGGATTCCACGAACACCGAGGGCAGGGTTGGCCTCGTCGGCGTGATTGGCGAAGCGCAGCGGCTTGTCCGAGCCTGCATCGAGTGTGCGGACAACGACCTTGTGTCCGGCGAACGCATCCAGCACCTCCCCGTAGATCGCGGCTTGCTCGTCGACTGTCGGCTCGGCGTCGCGGTCCAAGAAGCACAACTCCGTCCGAAACAGTCCGACGCCGTCCGCCGCGGAACTGCGGGCTGCGCGCGCGCCAGCGCCGTCCTGGACGTTCGCGAGGATGTCGACGGTGTGACCGTCCGCCGTGGCGCCCGGACCGCTCCAGCCCGACACACGGGCGAGTTCGGCTTTCGCGTCGGCGACGAGCCTCGCCGCGTCGTCCGCGTTCGGGTCGAGCACCACGTCGCCCGTCGTGCCGTCGACCATGGCCGTCGTGCCCGCGGGCACGTCGTCGAGACCGGCAACGGCGACGATGCAGGGGATGCCCAGCTGACGCGCGATGATCGCGGTGTGACTGGTGGGCCCGCCGAGCGACGTCGCCAAGCCGACGACGAGGGTGGCGTCGAGACCTGCGGTGTCGGCCGGCGCCAGGTCGTCGGCGAAGAGGATCGACGGCTCGGTCGGCACCGGCACGCCGGGCTCGTCGACTCCGAGAATTTCGGCGACGACCCGGTCGCGGATGTCCCGAAGGTCGGTGACGCGCTCGGCCATCAGTCCGCCGAGCTTTTCGAACATCGTCGCGATCTGTTGCGTTGCTGCTTCCGTCGCTGCCGTCGCGCGGGTGCCCTTGGAGATCAGCTTCTCGGCGGCACCGAGCCATCCGCGATCCTGGGCCATCGCGGCGTTCGCCGACAGGACTTCCGACGCGGCCCCGGTCGCGAGTTCCGCTCGTCCCCGCAGCCGGGCGGCCACGGTCGCGGCGGCCGTGCGGAAGCGTTCGAGCTCTTCGCCGCGCGCCGCGTCGTCGACGACGGTCGTGTCGGTCGGAACTTCCGGGCGACGGCCGGGTCGGATGACCGGGCCGAATCCCACACCGGGAACGACAGGAGTCCCCCGCAACACCGTGTCCTGCGCATCGGATCGCAGCGATCCCGTCATGTGTCCTCCTTCGTCGTTCGGTGTGTTCGACCCGTCACCCGCCGTTGTCTGTGATCGAGATTACTCGTTGGCCTTGACATGTCAACAGATACGGGCGTAAAACAACATAAACCAACAGTAATCAGGAAGGAGTCGGGGGTGTACGCAGAAGAACGACAGCAATCCATCGCGGAACTGATCAGCACCCGCGGCCGCGTCTCCGTCGCCGACCTGTCCGTTGCCTACGGCGTCACCACCGAAACGGTGCGACGCGATCTCGCAGTGCTCGACCGCCTCGGCGTCGTGCGTCGAGTACACGGTGGAGCGGTGCCCGCATCGGCGCTGACGGCCACCGAGCCCGGTGTCGGAGAGCGCGAGTACACGCGCGCGGAGCAGAAGGACGCGATCGCGTCCGCAGCGCTCGACTACCTTCCTCCCGCGGGCGGCAGCGCCGTCTTCGACGCCGGAACCACCACCGGGCGACTGGCCTCCCTGCTGACCGGCGACCGCGACCTGACTCTCGTCACCAATTCGGTACCGATCGCCGCGAGGGTTGCGCCGCTCACCGGCGTGAACCTGCGGATGCTCGGCGGCCGCGTGCGCGGTACGACGCAGGCCGCCGTCGGACCCGAGGCCATGCAGGCGCTCGAATGGCTGCGCGTCGACGTCGCGTTCATCGGCACCAACGCCCTCAGTATCGGCCACGGGCTGTCCACACCGGACAGCGACGAAGCCGCCGTGAAACGAGCGATGGTCAATTGCGCCAATCATGTTGTCGTTCTTGCGGATTCGACGAAGATCGGCCGCGAACACCTCGTGAGCTTCGCCAGACTGGACCACATCGACGTCGTCGTCACCGACGGCGACATCGAGGACACGGATCGTAAGAGTTTGACCGACAACGGAATCGAGGTCGTGACCGCATGATCGTCACACTGACAGCGAACCCGAGTATCGACAGAACCGTCGTACTCGATTCGGAACTGGTTCGCGGCGGAGTGCATCGAGCACGCACCACCGTCAACGACCCCGGTGGCAAAGGCGTCAACGTCGCGCGAGTGCTGACGGGCGCGGGCGTCCAGTCCATGGCCGTCCTGCCTGCGGCAAACGGCGATCCGCTGTTGGAAGCACTGAGCACCAAGGGCGTTCGCTTCTGGAGCGTGCCGACCGACGGCCTCGCACGCACCAACATCACCGTCAGCGAGCCCGGTGGCACGACGACCAAGATCAACGAACCCGGCGCCGTGCTCACCGCGGCAACGCGTGACGCGCTGTTCGAGACCGTCGTCGATCTCGGCCGCGACGCTGCGTGGGTTGCATTGTCGGGATCGCTGCCGCCCGGAATCGCACCCGGTTGGTACGCGGAACTCGTTCGCGCACTGCGCGAGACGCCGTGCAGGGTCGCCGTCGACACCTCGGACGAGCCATTGCTGTCGCTCGCCGAATCGTTCCCCGAATCCGCTCCCGACCTGATCAAGCCGAACTCCGAGGAACTCGCCCAGCTGACCGGCGTCGACGGCGACGCGCTCGAGCAGGCGGCGTCAGCCGGCGACCCGACCGCAGCGGTCGAAGCCAGCCGCATTCTGCTCGGTCGCGGCGTCGGCAGCGTTCTCGCCACTCTCGGCAGCGCCGGGGCCGTCCTCGTCACCGCCGAGGGTGCCTGGTTCGCCAGCCCGCCACGGATCGATGCCATCAGCACGGTCGGCGCGGGCGACTCCTCTCTTGCCGGCTACATCCTGGCCGACATCGAACACTGTTCGCCGGCCGATCGTCTCCGTCGCGCAGTCGCTTTCGGAACTGCAGCCACCGCCCTACCGGGTACGACGCTGCCGACGCCGAATCAAGCACGGCCCGACGCCGTCACCGTGCATGCTCTCGATTCACCTCCCGCCAGCTCGTCCTCTACCCCTTCCAGTTCGTCGACACTCTCCTAGGAGCCGTCATGTCCACACCAACCCACGATCCCGCGATCATCGCGGAGGAGCTCATCCTCCTCGATGCGGACCTCGGCGAGTCCAAAGATGCTGTCATCGAACGACTGTCCGAGACTCTTGCCGCCGCAGGCCGCGCGACCGACGCCGCGCCGCTGCGTGACGCCGCCCTCGCCCGCGAGGCTCAGTCCGCGACCGGTCTGCCCGGTGGGATCGCGATCCCGCACTGCCGCGCCGACGCCGTCACCTCGGCTTCGCTCGGTTTCGCTCGACTGAACCCGAAGGTCGACTTCGGAGCACCGGACGGCCCTGCCGATCTCGTGTTCCTGATCGCAGCTCCGACCGGAGCCGGATCGGCGCACATGAAGCTGCTGTCGAGCCTCGCGCGTGCTCTCGTCAAGCCGGAGTTCGTCGCGTCGCTGCGCAACGCCGCCACCGCGGCCGACGTGGTCGCGCTGGTCGACGGCGTCATCAACCCGGCACCGAAGGCTGCACCCGCCGCGGCACCTGCCGCCGCTCCCGCAGCTGCGCCTGCCACTGCGGAACCCGCTGCCGACGCACCCGCCGACGCGCCGAAGCACATCGTCGCGGTCACGGCATGCCCGACCGGTATCGCGCACACCTACATGGCCGCCGACTCACTCGTTGCAGCCGGTGAGCGAGCAGGTGTCAAGGTGCACGTCGAGACCCAGGGATCGAGCGGAAGCACTCCCCTCGACCCGTCGGTCATCGCGAGCGCAGAAGCCGTCATCTTCGCCACCGACGTCGGTGTCAAGGGCAAGGAACGCTTCGCGGGCAAGCCCGTCGTGTCGTCCGGCGTCAAGCGCGCCATCAACGAGCCCGACGTCATGGTCACCGAGGCACTGCGTGCGTCGTACGACCCCAACGCAGCTCGCGTATCCGGGACCGCAGCATCCTCGAGCGGAAGCAGCGCGGCCGCAGGTGAACTCGGCTGGGGCACGCGAATTCGGCAGATCCTGCTGACGGGCGTCAGCTACATGATCCCGTTCGTCGCGGCAGGCGGTCTGCTCATCGCGCTCGGCTTCCTGCTCGGCGGATACGAGATCTCCGGCGTCGCCGAGGACATCGTCGTCAACAACTCCATCACGTCTCTTCCCGACGGCGGACTGACCGCCTACCTCGGAGCCGTGTTGTTCCAGATCGGGGCGCTGTCGTTCAGCTTCCTCGTGCCCGCCCTGGCCGGCTACATCTCGTACGCCATCGCCGACAGACCGGGTCTCGCACCAGGATTCACGGCCGGTGCCGTTGCGGTGCTCGTCGGAGCAGGCTTCATCGGCGGTCTCGTCGGTGGTCTGATCGCAGGCTTCGTCGCACTGTGGATCAGCAAGTGGCGCATTCCGGCCGTGCTGCGTGGCCTCATGCCCGTCGTCATCATTCCGTTGTTCGCGACGCTGATCGTCGGCGGAATCATGTTCCTCGTGCTCGGCAAGCCGCTCGCCGCGATCACCAGCGGACTCACCAACTGGCTCAACGGCCTCAGCGGCAGCTCGGTGGTCATCCTCGGCGTCATTCTCGGCCTGATGATGTGCTTCGACCTCGGTGGCCCGGTCAACAAGGCCGCGTACGCATTCGCCACCGCGGGCCTGTCGGTGACCGACACCGCATCGCTGCGCATCATGGCTGCTGTCATGGCTGCCGGTATGGTTCCGCCGCTCGCGATGGCACTCGCGTCGGCCATTCGTCCGAGGCTGTTCACCGAAGCCGAGCGCGAGAACGGTAAGGCGGCATGGTTCCTCGGCGCGGCGTTCATCTCCGAAGGCGCCATCCCGTTCGCCGCAGCCGACCCGCTGCGCGTCATCCCGTCGATGATGGCGGGCGGTGCTGTCACCGGTGCCCTCATCATGGCAACCGACGTCACGCTCAGTGCCCCGCACGGTGGCATCTTCGTCTTCTTCGCCATCGGCAAGATCGTCTGGTTCCTCATCGCTCTCGCGGCCGGAACCGTCGTGTCGGCTCTGCTCGTCGTGTTTGCCAAGCAGTTCGTCAAGGGTAAGAACGCTCCGACCGAAGAAGCGCTCGACCCCGACGTCGTCGCCGCCTGATCCCCACCCACTTCTCTAACCCTGCAGGAGAATCACATGCCCAGCACCACAGTCACCGTCGGATCGTCCATCGGTCTGCACGCTCGTCCCGCAGCGTTGATCGCCGAGGCAGTCGCCGAAGCCGGCGTCGACGTCACCCTCGCGGTGGCGGACCAGGAGCCGGTCGACGCCGGATCCGCTCTGATGATCATGACCCTCGGCGCCACCAAGGGCACCGAGGTGACCGTCGAGAGCGACGACCAGGCGACGCTCGACAAGATCGTGGCTCTCGTCGAGTCCGACCTCGACGCCTGATTCCTGCTAGCTACGTGTTCGGGTCCGCCCGAACGCGTAGGCAGTCGACGCGAGAGCGAGAACACCGGCGGCGGCAAGCGCACCGAACGACCATCGGCCACCCGATGACGTGTCGGTCGCTGCCGTCGCCGGTGGCGGTTCCACCAACGATGTCGCGTCACGCAGCATCTGGATCGGAGGCACAGGACCACCCGCAGCCTCCGACGCCACGAGCAGAGTGCCGTCGGTGTCGAAAGCGACTGCCTCGCCCTGAGGCTCCGACGGCAGCGCGACGACGACCGGGTCTCCGGTCAGCGCACCCGCGACGTCACCTTCGGTCACCGGAAACAGGTAGACGTCGGTGTAGGTGCGCACGGCCGCGACGGCACCGTCCCGACTGACCGCACCACCCGTCGCGAGAATCGATCCGGTGATGAACGGCGGGCCCCCGGGCGTGTCGGTCCGCTGGAATGCGCGCTCCCCCACCCTCTTCAGTGGAGTGGGACCGGGCGACGCCAGTTGCTCGACGGTCTCGTCGCCGGCCGGGACGTAGATTCCGCTGACGCCCGATACTTCCTTCGTGACGATCACCGGACGTCCGCCGGGTTCGATCAGGAGGGTTTCGGCGTCGTGCGGGCCGTCCGGAAAGGTCAGCCGGTGCAGCTCACCCTCACCGGTCGACGGATCCATGCTCGTGAGTGCGACGGTGTCGCGGCTACGCAGGTTGTCGCCGGTATCGGACAGCCACAGTCGGCCGTCGTGCGAGCCGAGATCCTCGACGTCGTACGGATCGACCGGCACGTCGAGCCACCGCGTCACAGCGCACGAGCTGTCGAGGACCGCGAGCCGGTGATCGGTTCCACTGTCCCCGATCGCGTACAGCTCACCCTCGATGGCCGTGAGCCCCGACAACTCGTCCAGCCCCGGATCGGTGGGTGTGCACAGGGTCTCGAACTGTTCCTGTCGAACGTCGGGCTCTGCGTCGGCGGTAGCCGGGACGAGCATCAGCGCACCTACGAGACCGGTGACGGCAACACCCCTCATGTGAAGGTCAGGCGGTGACGGCGTCGTAGGCGAAGTCCGACAACACCGACGCGAGAGCGTGGGGAACTCGCGCAGCGACGTGCGTGCCCCCCGCCTCGTGCGTCGACTCGCTGATGCGTCCCTCGGAGTGGATACGAGCGACGAGATCGCCACGCGTGTACGGGATCAACACGTCGACCTCGGCTTCGGGCCAGGCAAGGATCTCGCCGAGATGGTCGCGCAATTCGGCGACGCCCTCTCCCGTGCGCGCCGAGACGAACCGTGCCCCGGGAAGCAGTCCACGCAGCTGCGTCAGCTGGACGGGATCGGCGGCGTCGATCTTGTTGACGACGATCAACTCGGGTGGCATCGGGGCGTCGTGCTCCTTGACGACGTCCATGATGACCTCGCGCACGGCCTTGATCTGATCGGTCGGCAGCGGATCCGACCCGTCGACGACGTGCAGCAGCAGGTCTGCGTCGGTCACCTCTTCCAGCGTCGAACGAAATGCTTCGACGAGCTGGGTCGGCAGGTGCCGCACGAATCCGACGGTGTCGGTGAGCACGATCGCGCGACCGTCGTCGAGCGTCGACTTCCGCGACGTCGGATCCAGCGTCGCGAAGAGAGCGTTCTGCACGAGCACACCGGAACCGGTGAGCTTGTTGAGCAGACTCGACTTGCCGGCGTTGGTGTATCCGACGATCGCGATGTTGGGCGTCGTGCTTCCCACCCGGCGTTCACGCTTGGTGTCACGGGCCTGCTTCATGCCCTTGATCTCGCGTCGCAGCTTGGCCATACGTTCGCGAATACGACGACGATCGGTCTCGATCTTGGTCTCACCGGGACCACGCAGACCCACACCGCCGTTGCTGCCGGCACGACCACCGGCCTGCCGGGACATCGATTCACCCCAACCGCGCAGTCGCGGAAGCATGTACTCCATCTGCGCGAACGCGACCTGAGCCTTGCCCTCGCGCGACGTCGCGTGCTGGGCGAAGATGTCGAGGATCAACGCCGTACGGTCGATAACCTTGACCTTGACGACCTTCTCCAGCGCATTGAGCTGTGCGGGAGTCAGTTCACCGTCGCAGATGACGGTGTCGGCGCCGGTGGACAGGACGACGTCGCGTAGCTCGTGTGCCTTACCCGAACCGATGTAGGTGGCGGGGTCGGGCTTGTCGCGACGCTGCATCAATGCGTCGAGCACCTCGGAGCCGGCGGTCTCGGCGAGCGCAGCCAGCTCGGCCATGCTGTTCTCGGCCTGCGCGGCCGTGCCGCTGGTCCAGACACCGACGAGCACGACGCGTTCGAGGCGTAGCTGTCGGTATTCGACCTCGGTGACGTCGGCGAGCTCGGTGGACAGGCCTGCGACGCGTCGGAGCGCCGTGCGCTCTTCGAGCTGCATGTCACCGGACGAGGGAGCGTCCTCGTCGAGCGGAAGTGGGGATCGGGCGATGCGCCTCGACCACGCTTCCGATTCCTGCGGCGTCCAGCGCTCGGCGGAATCGGTGTCGGCCTCCGGGCCCACGTGGTTTTCAGGGTGATGTGTCTCAGTCATGTACTGTCCATCATCCACGAAATCAGCAGCGCATGCACGTGAGTTTCAGCCGAGCTCCTGCCACCACGTGTCGTCGACGGTGCCTTCGGCGAGCAGAACCGACGGTCCGCGCAGCACCGAGCCGGAGTCGTCGATCGTCACGGTGACCTCGCCACCGGGAACGCCGACGACGACGGAACCCGAATCGAGGCCTTCGTAGGACAGTGCCGCTGCCGCCGCCGCGACCGTCCCCGTGCCGCACGAGCGGGTCTCCCCGACGCCACGCTCGAACACACGCATGTCGACCCGGCCGAACTGCAGACGCGTCACGATCTCGACGTTCGCGCCGTTACGGAAGAAGTCCGCGTCCAGATCGGGAGGAGTCGACAGATCCAGCTCTCGCAGCGACACGACGTCGGCGGACGCGTCGACGCAAGCCAGATGCGGGTTGCCGACATCGATGCCGATGCCGTCGAACGTCCGGCCACCCAGTGTGGTGCTGCTGGCCCCCAGTAGCTGCACGTCGCCCATCTCGACCGACACGTCTGCGTTCGTCTCGTCGAACTTGTGCACGGTGACCGGTCGCGCTCCTGCCCGCGACCCCACGACGAACCGGTCGCCGTCCACGAGGCCGTGTGCACGCACGTAATGCGCGAAAACCCGGACACCGTTACCGCACATCTCAGCGATGGTGCCGTCACCGTTGCGGTAGTCCATGAACCAGTCGTCCGCGCCGACGCCGACCGGCAGCCGGTCGAGGACGCCTGCGTCGCGCAGCGCGCCTGCTCGAGCGACACGCAACACACCGTCGGCGCCGATCCCGCGACGTCGATCGCACAGCGCGGCGACACGGGTGCGCAGCAATTCGATCTTCACGTCGGGATCGAACAGCACGACGAAGTCGTTCTGCGTTCCGTGGCCCTTGGCAAAATGCATGGTCGAAATCCTACCGCTGGGCGCCACGCCCGGAGACGGCTGCAAGTGCTGTCTCGGACAACCGGGCGTCCGCGCCGTCGAGCCACTGCACCCTGGGGTCACGCCGAAACCACGACCGCTGCCGACGAACGTAACGACGCGTGCCGATGAACGTGCGCTCCCGCGCGTAATCCAGGTCGGTGTCGCCGGCGAGGTAGTCCAGCACCTGGGCGTATCCGATGGCCCTCGACGCGGTGACGCCGTCACGCAGCCCCTGATCGACCAGCGCGGCGACTTCGTCGACGAGGCCCGACTCGAACATCAGATCCGTTCGTCGGGCGATCCGCTCGTCGAGTTCGCCGGTGTCGCGATCCACTCCCAGGATGCGCGTGCCCCACCGCGGCGTCCCGATCGTAGGCGCCGACGCCGCGAACGGCAGCCCGGTGATCTCGACGACCTCCAGTGCGCGCACCATGCGACGGCCGTCGGTCGGGAGGATGGACGCCGCCGCCTCCGGATCGGCCGCGGTCAGCGCGCGATGCACCGCCTCGGTCCCACCGTCGGCCAGTACCTGCTCCCAGCGTGCCCTCACCTCGGGATCGGTTGCAGGGAACGCCCACTCGTCGAGCAGCGACTGGACGTACATCATCGATCCGCCGACGATGATCGGCACCTTGCCGCGAGCCGCGATCTCCTCGACGTCCCGGACGGCCGACGCCTGGTACTTGGCCACCGTTGCAATCTCGGTGACGTCGAGTACGTCCAGCTGGTGATGCGGAATCCCCCGCCGCTCGTGCACGGGCAGCTTGGCGGTGCCGATGTCCATCCCGCGGTAGAGCTGCATCGCGTCGATGTTGACGATCTCGCCGTCCAGGGTCTCGGCGAGGTCGAGCCCCAGGTCCGACTTCCCGGTCGCGGTCGGTCCGACGACCGCGATCGGAGTGCGCGAACTCATGCCGACGGCTCCCAGAATCCGGCGAAGTAGCCGACACCGAACGGCGCTCCCCTGTGCAACGGAATCGAATTCACGACGTCGTCGCCGACGACGGCTGCCGACACCTGCCACGCTGCGGCACCGGACGCGCCGAGCTCTCGGCACAGATCACGGTCGATCCCGGCGAGGAACGAGACGTCGGCGCGTTCGAGTGCGTCGTCGAGCCCGGACTGGAACGCGGCCGCGCGATCGTCGAACGACCCGGGCGCCTTCGGTGTCAGCGTCGTGCAACCGTCCGCGACGACGAGCACACCCCAGTCCTCGTCGTCGGCGTCCATGCGCTGCCGAAGTTCGTGGCCCAGGCGGCGGCAGGTCGACGCATCCGTGTCGGCGGCGACGATGCGCGCTTCGACGACGGCGCCCGGAACGGCATGGCCGCGCAGCCACCCGGCGATCAACGCCGCCAGCGGCATCCGGTCGTCCGTCTGCGCCGCGTCGGTGGACAGGCCGACCTCGACGTCGACCCCGTATCCGCGGAACGAGCCACGCGCGACGGGCGGCACGGTCGCAGGCTCGTCGGCCACACCGAGCGCAATCCACCGAGTGGCGACGCGGCCGAGTCGGGTCGCGGCATCCAATGCCGCGCGACGTACTGCGTCCGTCTCGGAGGCTCCACCGCCGGTCAACTCCGGAACCAACAGGGGCGGGGACGGCACCAGGGCCACTGCGCGGAACACGACGACCACGCTAGTCGGTGGACGCGAATGCGCCGACACGGATGCCGCCGTTGGCGTACGACATCGTCTGTTGCTCTCCGACCTGTTTCAATGGTCGGAACCGGCGACACCGAGTTCAATGGTGTTCATCGGTGACCACAGCGCGATAGAGGCAGCCGTGACGCGCGGCAGAGACGAGGAACAATGACCGACCCCAGTGGCACGACCAGCAGCGGCTCTTCCGAATCTGCAGGTCCGAAGCCCGGAAGCCCCAAGCCCGGCGGTCCGAAGCCGGGCGCTCCGAAGCCTGGCGGCGTATCGCAGAAGGCAGCAAAGCCGTCGACTCCGGGGGTGGCCAAACCTCATCCTGTCTCGTCGCACGTCGCGTCCGTGACGCCCACCGTCGCGCCTCCGAGCGATCCGAGCAAGTTCGGCCGCGTCGACGACGACGGCACCGCCTGGGTGACGACACCCGACGGCGAACGTCGGATCGGATCGTGGCAGGCCGGTGACGCCGCCGAAGGTCTCGCGCATTTCGGCCGTCGCTACGACGACATGTCCACCGAGGTCGCGCTGCTCGAAGCTCGGCTGACGGCCGGCTCAGGTGACGCGAAGAAGACGAAGGCGGCCGCGCAAGCGCTGCTCGAGTCCATTCCGACCGCGGCGATCATCGGCGACATCGACGCGCTGACCCGTCGGCTCGAGGTCGTCGTCGAGCATTCGGAGGCCGCGGCAGCCGTGGCGAAGCACGAGAAGGAACTCGAGCGCGCGGCGCACACCTCGCGCAAGGAGGAACTCGCGGCCGAGGCCGAACAGATCGGTAGCGAGTCCACGCAGTGGAAGCACGCCGGCGATCGGCTCCGCGAGATCCTCGACGAGTGGAAGACCATCCGCGGCGTCGACCGCAAGGTGGACGACGCGCTCTGGAAGCGCTACTCGAAGGCGCGCGAGAACTTCAACCGTCGTCGAGGAGCACACTTCGCCGACCTCGACCGCGAGCGCGGGGCCGCCAAGGCACGCAAGGAAGAGCTGGTCGAACAGGCGCGTGCGCTGTCGTCGTCGACCGATTGGGGTCCGACCGCCGGGGCGTTCCGCGACCTGCTCGTCGAATGGAAGGCAGCCGGACGAGCGCCACGCGACGCCGACGACGCACTGTGGAAGAACTTCAAGGCCGCGCAGGACGTGTTCTTCGCGGCGCGGAACGCAGCAGCCTCCGAGCGTGACGCCGAGTTCGAGGCCAACGCCGCCGCGAAGGAAGAACTGCTGAGCCATTACACCCACATCGATCCGGCCAAGGATCTCGAAGCCGCCCGTGCGTCGCTGCGGGATCTCCAGGAGAAGTGGGACGAGATCGGCAAGGTTCCCCGCGATCGCATGCACGACCTGGAGGGCAAGCTACGCGCCATCGAGAAGACGGTCCGCGACGCCGCGGACGACCAGTGGCGACGGACCGACCCGGAGGCATTGGCTCGCGCGGCGCAGTTCCGTGAGCGCGTCGCGCAGTTCGAGGAGCAGGCTGCGAAGGCTCAGGCCGCGGGCAAGGACAAGGACGCGAAGAAGGCTCTCGAGCAGGCTCAGCAGTGGCGTGAATGGGCCGACGCCGCCGAGGGCGCCGTCGGCGAGCGGTAGACGATCAGCGCTTGCGGTCGGTCGGCCGTCCCAGGACGGGTCCGGCCCACTGCGAGTTCTGCTCGGCCTCGGTGGCAGCACGCCGACGGCGTTCCTGCGCCTCGAGCTGTGCGGTGGTCTTGTTCCATACGGCCTTGAGCCAGTGGAACGTCAGCAGCAGCACGGCGATCCACGCGACGATCAGGCCGATACCCGGGCCGCCCCCGGACGCGTCGGACGGCAACGTCTGACGCGACCAGATCGACAGCATCCCGAAGACGCATGCGACGGCGGATCCGCACAGCGCCGCCCAGGCCAACGCCCAGATTCGCGTCACCAACGCCAGCACCGAGAACACGATGCCGAAGACGAGCACGAACCATTCGAAGATGCGCGACGGCAGTGCGATGGACTCGCCCAGGGCGGACGAGTTGCCGGACAGCACGTCGAAGCCCGTCGCGCCGCCTGCGTGCGGCAACGCGAGCGTGCCGAGCAGAACGAGCACGAGGACGGCGACGACCACCGCTCGCACTCCCGGATCGATCTCGGAGTCGATGCGACGCTCGGCGGTGTCGTAGTCGGGCTTCTGGCCGTCGGGTGTCGTGTTGTCGGGTGTCCTGCGATCGGAACTCATGCGCTGCATCCTGTCTGCACGGGCATCGGAGCCGGGGCGCCGACGGACGGCAGCCCCAGACCTACGCCGATGGGGGCTGTCTTGGGTAGTTCTCCGCGCTCGTAGGCGTCGCCGGCCCTGGTGCGCCGATGCGTCGCAACTCCGGAATCGGCGATCAGGTGGTACGGGGCGGCGGCGGTGACCGTCGTCGTCACGACGTCGCCGGGACGAATCTGCTCGCCGCGGTGATTCTCGGTACCGAAGTGGACGAGCCTGCCGTCGCGGGCACGGCCGCTCATCCGGTGCGTCGCCGCGTTCTTGCGGCCTTCGTTCGAGGCAACGAGCAGTTCGACCTCGGTGCCGACCAGTTCGCGGTTCGCCTCGAGCACGATCTCCTCCTGCAGCGCGATCAGCCGGTTGTACCGCTCCTGCACGACTTCCTTCGGCACCTGGTCGTCCATGTCGGCGGCCGGCGTTCCCGGACGCTTGGAGTACTGGAAGGTGTAGGCGTTCGAGAAGCGTGCGCGACGCATCACCTCGAGCGTCTGCTCGAAATCCTCTTCGGTCTCTCCGGGGAATCCGACGATGATGTCGGTGGTGATCGCAGCATTCGGCATCGCGGCGCGAACCTTGTCGATGATGCCGAGGAACTTCGTCTGCCGATACGAACGTCGCATCGCCTTCAAGATGCGGTCCGAACCGGACTGCAGCGGCATATGCAACGTCGGGCAGATGTTGGGTGTCGTCGCCATCGCCTCGATGACGTCGTCGGTGAATTCGGCCGGATGCGGCGAGGTGAAGCGGACGCGTTCGAGTCCGTCGATGTGTCCGCACGCCTTCAGCAACGACGCGAATGCACCTCGGTCACGAGGCAACTCGGGGTCGGCGAACGATGCGCCGTACGCGTTCACGTTCTGACCGAGCAGCGTCACTTCGAGCACACCCTGGTCGACGAGCGCCTGCACTTCCGCGAGGATGTCCCCCGGGCGACGGTCGATCTCCTTGCCGCGCAACGCCGGGACGATGCAGAACGTGCACGTGTTGTTGCAGCCGACCGAGATCGACACCCAGCCGGCGTACGGCGACTCACGCTTGGCGGGCAGCGTCGACGGGAACGCATCGAGAGATTCGAGGATCTCGACCTGCGCCTCGTCGTTGTGCCGCGCGCGTTCGAGCAGAACCGGCAACGAGCCGATGTTGTGGGTACCGAAGACGACGTCCACCCACGGCGCCTTGGTGACGACGGTGTCGCGGTCCTTCTGCGCGAGGCATCCGCCGACCGCGATCTGCATGCCCGGGTTCCGACGCTTGGCCGGACGCAACATGCCGAGATTTCCGTACAGCTTGTTGTCGGCGTTCTCACGCACCGCACACGTGTTGAAGACCACCAGATCCGCGTCGACGCCTTCGGCTGCGGGTACGTACCCCGCGTCCTCGAGCAGGCCCGCCAGACGCTCCGAATCGTGCACGTTCATCTGGCACCCGTGGGTCCGAACTTCGTAGCTCCGCGCGGTGTCGTCGGTGCCGAGGGGGGTATCCAGGTGACTCGTTTCCACCCCTCCAGGGTACGGCCCGGCAGGTCGTGCCGACGCCGGGGACCGACGCGCCTCGAGGACCGGTACCGACCGACAGTAAAGTTTCCATTACATAATCCCCATTGTCGGGTGAAAAGCGCTGCCGACAACCAAACTACGAATAGGGTTCTGCCGTATGACGCACGCTACCGACGCGCCGGCCTCCGGCGCTCTTGCCAAGCGACCCCCGATGATCTCCCTGAAGTCGGTTGACAAGCACTTCGGCGATCTGCACGTCCTCAAGAACATCGATCTGGACGTACCGACCGGTCAGGTCGTGATCGTGCTCGGACCGTCCGGTTCGGGTAAGTCGACCTTGTGCCGCACCATCAACCGGCTCGAGCCCATCGATTCCGGCACGATCGAGGTCGACGGTTCCGTCCTCCCCGCCGAAGGCAAGGCGCTCGCCGCGTTGCGTGCGGACGTCGGCATGGTGTTCCAATCGTTCAACCTGTTCGCGCACAAGACGATTCTCGAAAACGTCATGCTGGCCCCGCTCAAGGTGCGCAAGCTGAAGAAGGACGAGACACGCGAGAACGCGCTGAAGCTCCTCGAACGCGTCGGCATCGCCAACCAGGCCGACAAGTACCCCGCACAGCTGTCCGGTGGACAGCAGCAGCGCGTCGCCATCGCACGGTCCCTCGCCATGAACCCGAAGGTCATGCTGTTCGACGAGCCGACGTCCGCACTCGACCCCGAAATGGTCAACGAAGTGCTCGACGTCATGACCTCGCTCGCGAAGGAAGGCATGACGATGCTCGTCGTCACCCACGAGATGGGCTTCGCGCGCAAGGCGGGCGACCGCGTCATCTTCATGGCCGACGGCGCCGTCGTCGAGGACACCGACCCGGAGACGTTCTTCACGTCGCCGAAATCGGACCGCGCCAAGGACTTCCTGGGCAAGATCCTCGGACACTGAGCGTGTTCGAGCTCGTCGGATCATCCACCGTCACAGCATCACTCGCAGGACCAACCATGGAGGAACACCAGTGAGAATCAACCGCACGCTTCGCTTCGCTGCCGGGATCGCAGCACTCGCCGTCGTCGCTACCGCCTGCGGCGGCGGCGAAGAGGCGCGCAGCGTCTCGTCGAGCGCAGAGAGCGGCAACTTGATCGTCGGCATCAAGTACGATCAGCCCGGCCTCGGCCTCCGCAACCCCGACGGCACCTTCAGCGGCTTCGACGTCGAGGTCGCCAAGTACGTCGCCGGACAGCTCGGCGTGTCCGAGGAGAACATCGAATTCAAGGAAGCTCCGTCCGCACAGCGCGAGACCTTGATCCAGAACGGCGAGGTCGACTACGTCGTCGCGACCTACTCGATCACCGACGCCCGCAAGGAGAAGGTCGGCTTCGCCGGACCGTATTTCGTTGCCGGACAGTCGCTCCTGGTCTCCGAGAGCAACACCGACATCACGGGCCCCGACTCGCTCAACGGCGGCAAGAAGCTGTGCTCGGTCACCGGTTCCACCCCGGCACAGAACGTGAAGGACAAGTACGCCCAGGACGTCCAGCTCCAGGAGTACGACACCTACTCCGCATGCGTCGAGGCCCTGCGTAACGGCGCCGTCGACGCCGTCACCACCGACGACATCATTCTCGCCGGCTACGCGGCGCAGTACCCCGGTGAGCTGAAGGTCGTCGGAGAGCCGTTCACCACCGAGAACTACGGCATCGGCCTCGCGAAGGACGACACCGAGGGACGCAACCAGATCAACGACGCCATCGAGGAGATGGTCACGAGCGGCGCATGGGCGACCGCGTTCGAGGAGACCGTCGGTGCATCCGGGTACGAGCTGCCCGCCGAGCCGACCGTCGACCGTTACTGACGCTCTGCGCCTCGCCCTGGTGCGCACCGAATGTCGGCGCACCGGGGCGAGGCGGTCCATTCGAGCCGATAGGACATCCCCACATTGAACCTTCTGAGCAAGTACGGCGATCAACTCGTCGACGCGTTCATCATGACCATCAAGTTGACGGTTCTGTCCGCGATCGGCGCCCTGATCATCGGTACCATCATCGCGGCGATGCGCGTGTCACCGATTCCGATCGCGCGCGCCATCGCCACCGGATACGTCACGATCTTCCGTAACACTCCCCTGACGCTGATCATCCTGTTCACGTCGTTCGGCCTGTACCAGACGATGGGTGTCGCATTGGCGCCTCAGGATTCTCCGACGTTCTTGGTGGACAACAACTTCCGGCTCGCGATCCTCGGACTGAGTGTCTACACGGCGTCGTTCGTCGCCGAGTCTCTGAGGTCCGGCATCAACACCGTTCCGGTCGGTCAAGCCGAAGCGGGCCGTTCGCTCGGTATGACGTTCACCCAGAACATCACGATCGTCGTTCTCCCACAGGCGTTTCGAGCCGTGATCGGGCCGCTCGGCAGCGTCCTGATCGCACTGACCAAGAACACGACCATCGCGTCCGTGATCGGCGTCGCGGAAGCCTCGCTGCTCATGAAGACGATGATCGAGAACGAGGCCGCGATCTTCGTCGTCGGTGGCATCTTCGCACTCGGCTTCGTCATCCTGACGCTTCCGACCGGGCTTCTGTTCGGCTACCTCAGCAAGCGATTGGCGGTGAAATGATGAGTGACGCCGTAGCCGTTCTCTACGACGTTCCAGGACCCAAAGCGCGAATGCGCTATCGCATCCTGTCCGGCGTCGTGCTGGTGGTGTCCCTCGGTATCGCCTACCTGATCTACCGCGCGCTCGACGCCAAAGGCCAGTTGACGTCGGACAAGTGGGATCCGTTCCTCGAATCGACGACCTGGACCACCTACCTCTTGCCGGGTCTCCAGGGCACCTTGGTCGCCGCCGCACTGTCGATCGTCTTCGCGCTGATCCTCGGTGCAGTCCTCGGCATCGGCCGACTGTCCGATCATCGGTCGGTCCGCGTCGTCAGCGGCGTGATCGTCGAATTGTTCCGAGCAGTGCCGGTTCTGATCCTGATGATCTTCCTCTACGCGGTGTACGCGGAATACGAGGTCTTCAAGGTCAAGTACCTGGCTCTCGCCGCGGTGGTCACCGGCCTGACGCTGTACAACGGTTCGGTCATCGCGGAAATCGTTCGCGCGGGCGTCAATTCGCTGCCGAAGGGCCAGACCGAAGCCGCCTCGGCGCTCGGTATGCGCAAGGGCCAGGTCATGAGAATCGTCCTGCTGCCGCAGGCGATCACGGCGATGCTGCCTGCCATCATCTCGCAGATGGTCGTCGCTTTGAAGGACTCCGCGCTCGGCTACCTCATCGGTTACGTCGAAGTGGTCCGCGCCGGTCAGCAGGTCGGTGCGTTCTACGGCAACTACCTGCCGGCTCTGATCATCGTCGCGATCATCATGATCATCGTGAACTCGCTGCTGACGAAGCTCGCGACCGTCGTCGAACGACGGATGCGGCAGAAGAAGCGCAGGACCGGCGGCGGCGGTGTGGTGGCAGCCGCGGACTTCGGTGGCGGCCCGGCCGGAGCAGCCTGATCTCCACAGGATCCTGATCTACGAGGCGCCCACATACGAGGCGAGGCCCGCAACACGGATCGATCGTGTTGCGGGCCTCGCGTTTTCGACGGTAGTTACGGGTGGACGATCACCCGAGGTGTTCACCGTCGAAGTCTTCGGTGTCGGCACCGAGCGCATCGAGTTCGGACTTGACGATTCCGAACGCCATGCCCTGCGAATAGCCTCGGCGCGCAAGCATTCCGACGAGCCTGCGGACAATCTTGTCTCGTTCTGCACGCGCATCGGGGTCATTCGGACTCGGCAGCCGAAGTGTTCGACACTTCTTGCGGACCAGTTCCGTTGCGCGTGCGCGTTCGTCGTCGCTGTCGATCTGATCCAGCGCGTTCTGCGCGTGCGCACCCGTGACACCCTTGTTGCGGAGTTCCAGGCCGATCGCACGCTTGCCCTTGCCGGAGTACGTGTGCCGCGAGTGGACCCACTGCTCCGCGAACGCGGCGTCGTCGACGAGCTTGGCCGCTTCGAGACGAGCAAGAACGGCACTGGACACCTCCGCAGAGAAGCCCTTCTTCGCCAAACTCGTCTCGAGCTCGTGACGACTCCGAGCACGGTCGGTCAGCAACCGAAGGCAGACGTCCTTCGCCTGCGCTTCGGTTCCACCACCCTCCACTGCCGGCATCGGAGCGTCAGAAGTCGACCGGAGCAGCCGCGTCGTCGGTGGCCGTGACGTCGGCACCGATCTGAAGCTTCTCCATGATCTTCTTCTCGATCTCGTCGCGAACGTCCGGGTTCTCGAGCAGGAACTTACGGGCGTTCTCCTTGCCCTGGCCGAGCTGGTCACCGTCGTAGGTGAACCACGAGCCCGACTTGCGGATGAACCCGTGCTCGACGCCCATGTCGATCAACGAGCCCTCACGGCTGATGCCCTTGCCGTACAGGATGTCGAACTCGGCCTGCTTGAACGGCGGCGCGACCTTGTTCTTGACGATCTTCACGCGCGTACGGTTACCGACTGCCTCGGTACCGTCCTTGAGGGTCTCGATACGACGAACGTCGAGGCGGACGGACGAGTAGAACTTGAGCGCCTTACCACCGGTGGTGGTCTCCGGCGATCCGAACATGACACCGATCTTCTCGCGCAGCTGGTTGATGAAGATCGCCGTGGTGCCCGAGTTGCTCAGAGCACCGGTCATCTTGCGCAGCGCCTGGCTCATCAGTCGAGCCTGCAGACCGACGTGGCTGTCACCCATCTCGCCCTCGATCTCGGCGCGCGGCACGAGCGCTGCCACCGAGTCGATGACCAGGATGTCGAGTGCGCCGGAGCGAATCAGCATGTCCGCGATCTCGAGCGCTTGCTCACCGGTGTCCGGCTGAGAGACCAGAAGCGCATCGGTGTCGACGCCTAGCTTCTTGGCGTAGTCGGGATCGAGTGCGTGTTCCGCGTCGATGAACGCGGCGATTCCGCCGTTGCGCTGCGCATTCGCCACAGCGTGCAGCGCAACCGTGGTCTTACCGGAGGATTCCGGACCGTAGACCTCGATGACGCGGCCCCGCGGCAGACCGCCGATGCCGAGCGCGACGTCCAGAGCAATCGAGCCGGTGGGAATGACAGCGATCGGCTGACGAACCTCGTCACCGAGGCGCATCACCGATCCCTTGCCGAAGTTCTTGTCGATCTGCGCAAGGGCGAGATCGAGCGCTTTGTCGCGATCGTAAGCAGGCATCGTGATCTCCTCGTATATGGTCTCGTTCAGCTTCGCGTCGAACGTGTTGCCGGTAACGGTAGAGCTAGGCACCGACAGAAAACGTCTCGAACCGCTGCGCACCGAATGACACCAGCATAGGCGAACACGTGTTCGATAGTTCGATTCGGGCTATCGACACGCCGACGGAACTTTCACCAGCGATCGCGCGGCACGTCGAATTCGCTGCACAGGGCACGCCACACGTCGCGTGGATCGACCCCGGCTTCGATCGCTTCGGCCCCGGTCTGCCCGCCCAGGCTCTGGATGACGTGATCGACGAGCATGGAATCTCCCCGAACCTGGCCGAACTCTTCTGTCAGCAACTCACGAAACTCGGTCAGACGCACACGTCAACCGTAACCGACGATGCGTCACCCCAGCTCGCGGTGGCAGACCTCCACGGGGTCCTTCACGTCGGCGGCGCCGGCTGCGGCCGCCTCCGCGGCACGCGCGAACGCCGCATCCCCGATCACACGCAGAACCGCGTCGGCCACTGCCTGTGGGCTCGGCGGCCGAACCACGACGGCGCTCCCCTGCCGTTCGGCGCGATTGGCGAGCTCCCACTGATCCCCGCCCCCGGGAATCGCGACGACGGGTACTCCGTGGATCAGCGCTTTCGCGAGCATGCCGTGTCCGCCGCCGCAGACGACGACGTCCGCGTGCGTCAGCAGCTCGTCCTGACGCCCCAGGCCCGCGTTGGCCCAGCTCGGTAGATCGGCGGGCGGTTCGTCGAGCATCGACGCGACCACCCGGACGCCACGTCCGGACAGGCCCTCCAGGGTCGCGTCGAGCATGCCGTGCGCGCCGGTGAACGCCGTCGACGGCGCCACCATCACGACGGGATCCGAGCCGTCCGGGACCGACAACGTCTCGGCCGTCGGCTCCCACAACAGCGGGCCGACGACGTGTGCCTCCGCGGGCCAGTCCGGCCTCGGAACCTCGAGTGCGGGGATGGTCGCGATCAGTCGTGCGACGGGTCCCGGATCCTCCGCAGGCAGACCCACGCTCTCGCGCGCGAGACCGCGCTGCGCCTTGCCGCGCGCGATGGACCGTCCCGTCGCGGACCGCATCAGTGCGTCGCGGATCCTCCCGCGGATACCGGTTCCCGGGGCGAGCCCACTGCCGATGGGCGGTAAGCCCTTCGATGGCGCGTACAACGGGTGCGGCGCGAGCTCGACCCACGGAATGCCGAGACGTTCGGCGGCAATACCTCCTCCCGCCGTCAGGATGTCGGACACGACGAGGTCGGGTGCGACGTCCCTCAGATCGGGAAGCAACTCGGTCGAGATGAACGCGGCGCGCGCGTGGATCCGCTGGCCCGCATCCATGTCGTCGTCCTCCGGGCGCGGCGCGAGTCCCTTCAGCAGGCGAGTGTCGATGCCGGCCTCGGTGCCCGCAACCAGCCACCGGGACCCGGTGAACAGAACCGGACTGTCGCCCGCCTCGATCAGCCTCAGGCACAGTGCGATCGCCGGAAAAGCATGTCCTGGATCAGGTCCCGCCACCACTGCTACTCGCACGACGCTCAGCGTGCCACACCCGCGGGTAGCTAGTCGTGTTCGGCGAGCACCCGTGTCGCCGCGTCGACCGCCCGTTCGCGATCCGCTTCCACCAGACCGATTCTCGTCCGTCGATCGAGAAGATCGGCAACGGTGCGGGCTCCTTCGTATCGCACCGCGAACGCGAGTTCGGCGACGGACACGTCGATTCCGTCCGCGACGGGCGCAGTGCCGTCGGGCATCGTGTCGGCGAGGGCGGCCACGAGCGCAGCCTCCGAACCGTATCGGGTCACGAGCCGCTCCGGAACCGGCTCCGCGATCGGCCCGGCGCCGACCAACGGAATCGACGCGGTCCTGCAGGGACCCACAGGCAGTCTCGTTGCGGCGACAGCGGCGTCGACGGCATGCTCGGCCATCCTGCGATACGTCGTCAGCTTCCCGCCCACGACACCGATCGGTCCGTCGCCGTCGTCGAGAATCGCATGCCGGCGCGAGACGTCGGCAGTGCGCGTAGCGGCCGAAGTCCTACCGCGCGAGTCGAGCAACGGCCGAAGACCGGCGAAGGTACCCACGACGTCGAACACCGTCGGTGCGGGATCGACGGCGGTACCCACGACGTCGAGCAGGAACTCGATCTCGTCGTCGGTCGCGCGCGGCTCGTCGGGAATGGGTCCGTCGGTCGCGACGTCCGTCAGTCCAACGTAGACGCGGCCGTGCGGTGCAGGCAGCGCGAACACGAACCGGTTCCGCTCCCCTGGAATCGGAATGGTCAACGAACTCGTCATCCCGCCGAACGTCGACGCGTCGAACACGAGATGCGTTCCCCTGCTGGGTCGCAACGAGATTCGTGGATCGACCTGGCCCGCCCACACCCCCGCTGCGTTGACGACGACGCCTGCGCGCACTCGCGTCGACGTGCCGGTGTCCCCGTCCGTGAGCAGCGCCGACGTGCGATCGACCTCCGACGCGGCCACACCCGTCAGGATCGACGCACCGTGCAGCGCGGCCGTCCGCGCGACGGTGACGACGAGACGCGCGTCGTCGACGAGTTGGCCGTCCCACGCCATCAGACCCCCGCGTAACCCGTGTCGCTGCACGACCGGCACCTGCGCCGCGACGGCATCGGCACCAATGGACCGCGAATTCGGCAGTACTGCAACGGAAGTGCCTGCGGATCGCCGCAGCACGTCACCGGCCAGGAATCCCGCGCGCACGACCGTGGCAGACGACCGCGACACCTCCGGGAGAAGTGGAACGACCTGAGCCAGACGACGAATCAGATGAGGAGCGGTGCGCGTCATCAGAATGCCTCGCTCGACGGCACTTTCGTGTGCGATGGCGACATTGCCCGACGCGAGGTACCGGAGACCACCGTGGACGAGCTTCGAACTCCACCGGCTCGTGCCGAACGCGAGATCGTGCTTGTCCACCAACACGGTTCGAAGTCCGCGCGACGCGGCGTCGAGCGCGATACCAGCTCCCGTGATGCCCCCGCCGACGACGAGTACGTCGACCGGCGAGCCGTCGAACAGCGCTGCGAGTTCTCGCCGACGGCGGTCGCCGTCGAGCCGTGCGCTCGCCGCAGACGTCACTCGACGCGTGGACGTAGGTAGGCGTCGACGGCGTACGCGAATTCGGCGACCAGAACGTCACCGGGAATTCTGTCGGCCACCATCTCGGCGGACTGAACGGCGGATTGGACCATCAACAGCAACACCGTCGCCATGTGGACCGGCTGTCCCTCACGAATGGAACCGTCCCGCTGGCCGCTCTCGAGGATCGGCGCAAGAGCGTCGATGATGAGCGATTGGCTGGTTCCGAGCCGATGCAGGATGTAGGTCGCGAGAATGTCGGGGTCGGATCGAAGGATCTTGACGAACAACGGGTGAAGCCGCACCCGATCGGCGACGACGGACACCGCGGACGCGAGCTGTTCGCGGGCCTGTGCACCGGCCTCGAACGAGGGCATCACCGAGCCGATTTCACGCGTGAGAAGACTCGACACCACGGCGCGCGTGTCCGCCCAACGCCGGTAGACGGTAGGCCGACTGACCTTTGCGCGGCGTGCGATCTCGGCCAAAGTGGTTCGCCGGACACCGAATTCGAGAATGCACGAGCGCGCGGCGTCGAGCACTTGATCGTCGACGGTCTGCGTCACTTCGGTCCTCGGCGCTTCGGTTGCGACACTCTGGACGACGGACGGCTCGACCACCACTACACCCCGTTCGCAGAAGACATCGGAGCAACTCGCGCTTGCCGAGTTACAAACACCTATGCTGTGTAACACTATAGATCATGCGCGAACAACCCTCGGTGGAGCGGCCCGCATCGCGCGCGCCGATGATGGCGTGGGACGCGTGGGGGTTGCGCGAGCACCACACACCGCTGCCTGCGCGTACGCGCTCCATCCTGCGTACCGTCCTCGGGCTCGACGCACCGGAATCCGCGCACCGGAACGCCTCCGACGTCCGACTCACCTCGAGCGCACTGACCCACGACGCGCGGCGTGCGCTGGAAGAGATCGTCGGCGAGAACCACGTGGCGACGGGCGACGCGGTGCGTCTGCTACATCTCGGCGGCAAGAGCACGATCGATCTGCTGAACCGACGCAGTCCCGACGCACAGTCCGCGCCCGACGCCGTCGTCTTCCCTGCCGACGCCCGTCAGGTCGAAACGATCTTGACATTCTGCAGCGACGCCTCGATCGCGGTGGTCCCGTTCGGCGGTGGCACCAGCGTCGTCGGCGGTCTCGATCCGGTACGTGACTGGTTCGACGCCGTCGTGGCAGTCAGCACCCGACGGATGTGCGCGCTGACGGATCTCGACCTGGATTCGAGAACCGCTGTACTGCAGGCGGGCGTGACCGGTCCCGAGGCCGAAGAACTGTTGGGCCGACACGGCCTCACCCTCGGGCATTTCCCACAGTCCTTCCAGTACGCCACCATCGGCGGGTTCGCCGCGACGCGGTCGTCGGGACAGGCGTCGGCGGGATACGGTCGATTCGACGACATGGTCGAGTCGCTCACCGTTGTGACGCCGACCGGTGTCGCCCGGCCGGGCCGAGCACCTGCGTCGGCTGCCGGACCGGACCTGCGCCAGGTGTTTCTCGGATCCGAAGGCACGCTCGGCATCATCACCGACGTCACCGTCCGGGTGCGTGAGGTTCCCGAGACCACGGCGTACCGCGCGTGGCGGTTCCCCGACTTCGCCGCGGGCGCGGAGGCGTTCCGCATCATCGCAGACCTCCCCGGTCGGCCGACGGTCATGCGACTGTCCGACGAGGCCGAAACCGGCATCAACGCAGCGCTGTCCGGTCACGACGATGCACCCCAGGGCGGCTGCCTCGCGATCATGACGTTCGACGGAACTGCATCCGACGTCGCACGCCGGGTTGCCGACGTCGACGACGTGCTCGAGCGCTCCGGCGGGTCCTCCGTCGACGAGGGTGCGGCACGGGCGTGGGAACGCGGCCGCTTCGATGCGCCGTACCTCCGCGATTCGCTACTGGACGTGGGCGCTCTCGCGGAGACGCTGGAAACGGCGGCGCGGTGGTCGTCGCTGAATTCCGTCCGAACGGCCGTCGCGAGTTCGCTCGTCGAATCCCTCGGTGCCGCAGGGACTCCGGCCGTCGTCATGTGTCACATCTCGCACGTCTACGCGACCGGCGCATCGCTGTACTTCACCGTCGTCTGCGCTGCGGCAGCCGACCCGATCACTCAGTGGTCAGGCGCGAAAGCCGCCGCGACCGACGCGATGGTGGGGTCGGGCGCAACCGTCACTCACCATCACGGCGTCGGCAGCGACCACCGCGCGTGGATGCCGCAGGAAGTCGGCGCAGTCGGCGCCGCGATCCTCCGTTCGATCAAGTCCGCGGTCGATCCCGCAGGAATTCTGAATCCTGGCAAGCTGATCCCATGACTCGATCGGTCACGGTCCTGACCAACCCCGTTGCGGGGAACGGCCGTGCGCCCGCCGTGACCGAGGCCGTCACCACGCGGCTACGGGAGCGAGGTCTGGATGTCACGACGGTGGTGGGCCGCACCCCCGGCGACGCACTCGACGCGACCCGGCGCATCGTCCGCACCGGGTCCGACACCGTCGTGGTCGTCGGCGGCGACGGCATGGTCAATCTCGCCCTGCAGGCCGTCGCCACCACGTCGACGGCACTCGCGGTGGTGCCTGCGGGCACCGGTAACGATCTTGCGCGGTTGCTCGGTGTGCCGCACGGCGATCCGGCCGCTGCCGCGGACATCGTCGCACGCAATTCTCGGCGCACGATGGACCTCGGCCGAGCCGACGGTCGGTGGTTCGCGACGGTACTGTCCAGCGGATTCGACAGCCTCGTCACCGAGCGCGCCAACCGGCTCCGATGGCCGCGGGGTCCGCTGCGCTACAACCTCGCGATGGTGCTCGAACTGACGAAGCTGCGCCCCATCCCGTATTCGATCGAACTCGACGACGTGACACTCGATCTCGAGGCGACGCTGGTGACCGTGGGCAACGGACCCACGTACGGTGGCGGAATGGCGATCTGCCCCGACGCCCGCGTCGACGACGGCCTGCTGGACCTCACCGTGGTCCGCGCTAGTTCGCGGACACGTCTCGTGCGACTGTCCCCCACGCTGTACAAGGGAACGCACGTCGAGCTTCCCGAGGTCGACGTGCACCGCTCGTCTCACGTGAGATTGACGGCTCCGGGGATGGTCGCCTATGCCGACGGCGAACGGTTTCCGCCACTTCCGGTCCACATCGAGGCGGTCCCGCGAGCGGTGACGGTGCTCGTCGGCGAGACGTCACCGCTGCACGGCAGTGCTACAGCTTCGTGAGGTCGCGGTTCTCGGCCGAGCCGATGGCCTTGACGAGCCAGTAGATTCCGAACGCGATCGCGGCCGCGACGGCCACCCAGAACAGCCCCTTGACGACTGCTCCCAGGACGGCGAACGCGATCCAAACCAGGACGATGATTCCGAGGATTTTCCAGAGCATGGCTTTCCCTTCTTCGTGTGTCGAGATCGATCCTCACACGGCGGAAGCGGGAAATCACCAGGTCAGCAGCGAGTTCAGGGAAAGATGGGGGAACACCCTGAGGCCGTTCGCCTAGGGGTGACGACGCCGGATCTCGGCGAGTTCGGCCAGGGCAGTCGCCCATCCGTCGAGCCGATCGGTCGCCGACGTCAGCTCGGCGCGCCGCATGTCGATTGTGCTCGACGGTAACTGCGCGGGCGCCGTCAACCGTGCAGCAGCGGCGACGAGTTCCTCGAACTGATCGACGCCGCGATCCAGCTGGTCCGCGGCGTCCCGAATCGTCGGCGCGAGATGCTCGGCCGCTGCACTGTTCGACGCGGCCGCGCGTTCCATCGACACGACGTCGGCCGACATCGCCGTGAGTGCGTTCGCCGCTGATGTGGCGACATCCGTCGTCTCCGCCAGTTCGACCGGGTCGACGGACTCGGAACGCGCGAGTATGCCGGTGAGCTCGTACAGACTCCGCTGGGCACCGGTGAGACGCTTCATGGGCATGTGAGCCGCCGACGAGCGGTCCGGCAACGTGGCACGACCGGGCCGCGCAGGAGGCAGCGGCTGCGCTTTCAGCGCGCGATAGCGACCTATCGCGAACACCGCCGGGACCGCGAGCACAAAGGCACTTCCACCGGTGGCGACCATCGTCCACTCGGGCATCGACGTCACCGCGAGCCCCGCCGTCGACACGGCCGACACTCCCGACGCGCCGCCGAACCACGACCCACGACGACGCGCACGCCGAATTCGACGAATCTGCTTCTGGCGCGGGTCGTTCCATCGGCTGGCGGCGTCGACGAGCGATTCGCCCATCCTGCGCGCCGAACTCGCGGCGCCGCGCACGCGGGGCACCGTCTGCGAAACGGGCATGGCCGACCACTGTCGTGGTCGGCCATGATCCTGGCTGTTCATCGTCCGAGAATTCTGTCCGCGTCAGTTCTGAACGGGAGGTTCCGGCGTGGTGTTCGGCTTGGCTATCGACGGCTTCTGCGCGGCCGTGTTGCCCGACGGCAACGAGTCGCCCGCCATCGATGCACGGATCTGCTCGAGCCTGCTGTGTCCTGCCATCTGCACCGACGCCTGCTGAACTTCCATCATGCGGCCGGACACCGAGTTCTGAGCCAGCTCGGCCGAACCGAGCGCGTCCGCGTAACGACGTTCGATCTTGTCGCGCACTGCGTCGAGGCTCGGCGTGTTTCCGGGGGCAGCCAGCGTGCTGTCCATCGAGCGCAGCGACTCGCTGACCTTCTCCTGCATCTTCGCCTGCTCGAGCTGGCTGAGCAGCTTGGTGCGCTCGGCGACCTTCGCCTGCAGCGCCATGGCGTTCTGTTCGACTGCCTTCTTGGCCTGCGACGCCGCCTGCAACGACTGGTCGTGGAGCACCTTCAGGTCCTCGACACCCTGCTCTGCCGTGACCAGCTGAGCGGCGAACGCCTCGGCCGCGTTGGTGTACTGCGTCGCCTTCTCGGTGTCACCCGCGGCAGCTGCCTGGTCCGCCAACGTGACGGCCTGACGCGCGTTCGCATTCAGCTTCTCGACCTCGTCGAGTTGGCGGCTCAGCTTCATCTCCAGCTGACGCTGGTTGCCGATCACCGAGGCGGCCTGCTGGGACAGCGCCTGATGCTGCCGCTGCGCGTCCTCGATTGCCTGCTGAATCTGAACCTTGGGGTCGGCCTTCTCGTCGATCTTGGAATTGAAGAGCGCCATCATGTACTTCCAGGCCTTGACGAAAGGATTAGCCATGGGTTGATCCTGCCTCCATCTCAGGGCGCCGCGTCAGACGCGTGTGGGTCGATGCTGGTGTCGTGCGAACTGCAAGTTTCACACTAGCGCCGATGACGAATCAGGCGGCAGCAAGTGCGCGTGCAGGGGCTGGAATGACCACTCGTGTGTCTCCGGCGATACGCGGCGACTGCTCGGCGGCGTCGACAGTGGGCTTCTCGGCTGCAGTCGACTCGGACATGCTCTCGCTGACGTCGTTCAGGACGTCGGACAGCGGAACCGCCAGGGCTTCGCAGATCGCGTTCAGGAGCTCACTCGATGCCTCCTTGCGTCCACGTTCGACCTCGGACAGGTATCCGAGGCTGACGCGGGCGGTGTTCGAGACCTCGCGCAACGTGCGACTCTGCGCAACGCGAGTGCGCCGCAGACTGTCGCCGAGTGCTTCACGCAATAGCAGCGCCATCTCGCTCCTCCTCAGAGTCTGTGAACCGTCGTAAAGCTACAACGCTCGACACGGTCCGATTGGTTCCCGACCCTATACGTCCGTACGGCTCAGCACGCGTCGGAGCAGTTCCGACACGGCTTCACGGACTGTATCCCGTCGGATCGTCCAGCGGTCGCCCGACAGTCGGAGTTCGTTCACGTCGGTGCCGTCGGGGCCTGCGATACCGACGAAGACCGTGCCCACGGGATGCCCGTCCTGCGAATCGGGTCCCGCGACTCCGGTGAGTCCGACGCCCCAGTCGGCCGAGCAGGTTCGTCGGGCACCGTCCGCGAGAGAGGTTGCCGTGGTGGCCGCGACCGGCCCATCGGTATCCAGCACGTCGCGATCGACGCCGGCCAGCGTCGACTTCAGATCGGTGGCGTAGACGACCAGTCCGCCGCGCAACACTGCACTCGCTCCGGGGACGCCTGCCACGGTTGCGGCCAGCAGGCCCGCCGTCAGCGACTCGGCGGTCGCGACAGTCTGGCCGCGACGCGTCAGCTCGGCGACGAGCCGGTCCACCCCGACGCCGTCCACGAGCGGATCCGTCACGACGACGACACTCCACGCCGCAGACGGACGGCCTGTACGACGTAGTCGAGACCGGTGTAGACCGTCAGAAAGACCGCGAGTCCCATCAGCGTCACCGATGCGAAGCGAACTTCGTCCGGCAGCGGGGCGAGATACATGCCGATCGCGAAGCTCTGCACGAGAGTCTTGACCTTGCCGCCGCGACCCGCGGGAATGACGCCGTGCCGGATGACGGCGAAGCGCACCAGGGTGATGCCCACCTCGCGCACCGCGATGACGACGGTGACCCACCACGGCAGGTCACCCAGTATCGACAATCCGATCAGTGCCGCACCGATGAGCGCTTTGTCGGCGATCGGGTCGGCCATCTTGCCGAAGTCGGTGACGAGACCGTACTTCCGGGCGAGCTGGCCGTCGATTCTGTCGGTGATGGCCGCCGTCGCGAACACGAGTGTCGCGCCGATGCGCCACGTCGTGTCGTGGCCGCCGTCCGCGAACAGGACGACGAGAAACACGGGTACGAGCGCTATACGGAGGACCGTGAGCACGTTGGCTATGTTGACGACCGGTACGGGGTCGGAACTTCCTGTCGTGGAATTGCCGTGCGGCAATCTAGAGCTGGGAACGACGGGTTCGGTCATACTGCCCCGCCCCCGCGCGAGCTCGGTCGACAACGATGTCCTTGCCGCAGGGGAAGCTCTTCGGTGACGGACACACGGAAAGAATATCGGTTGGGGCGTTGACTACTGTTCACCACATGACTTCTGCGCCGAACCGGGCGAGTCGACTGGGCGTCGACGCGACCGAAGAACCAGCACCTACCGACGTCGCCCGGCCACACGGCGGCGACGAACTGCAGGTTCGACGCGCGCGCACGTCCGACATCCCCGAGATCAAGCGGCTGATCGACATCTACGCGGGCAAGATCCTGCTGGAGAAGAATCTCGTCACGCTGTACGAGGCGGTGCAGGAGTTCTGGGTCGCCGAGCGCGCGGGCACGGTCATCGGCTGCGGCGCGCTGCACGTCCTGTGGGCGGATCTGGGCGAGGTGCGCACCGTCGCGGTCGATCCGTCGGCCAAGGGCCACGGCGCGGGCCACCTCATCGTCGAGAAGCTGATCAGCGTTGCGCGTGAATTGTCGCTCGGCCGTCTGTTCGTACTGACCTTCGAGGTCGACTTCTTCGCACGCCACGGATTCGCCGAGATCGACGGCACCCCTGTCACCGCCGAGGTGTACGCCGAGATGTGCCGGTCCTACGACACCGGCGTCGCCGAATTCCTGGATCTGAGCTATGTGAAGCCCAACACACTCGGCAATACCCGCATGCTGCTGTCGCTCTGACAGGATTCGTGCTGTCCCTTTCTCACTGCTCGAACGAAGGAATCAAGTTCCATGGCGTTGTTCTCCGTTGTCTACACGTACTCGCCCAGCACCACCGACGGGCGTGACACGCACCGTGCGACGCACCGCGAATGGCTGAGGGACCTGCTGGAGAAGAAGACCCTCGTGTCCAGCGGCCCGTTCGCCGACGGCAGCGGCGCACTCATCATCGTCGAAGGCACCGACCGCGAGTCCGTGGTCGAGCTGTTCGCTCAGGACCCGTTCCAGGTCGAGAACCTCGTCGAAGCGTCCGTCGTCACCGAATGGACCCCCGTGATGGGCGCGTTCGCTTAGTGCCGCTGCGAGGCCCGTGATGCTCCTATGAGTGTCAACTTCCGATTTTTTGTGTGAGTAGCTGGAACATTTCGCGGGCGACGGCTCGTTTGAGGCAGCGGATGATGTCGCGTTTGCTTTTGCCTTGGGCGAGTCGTTTGTCG
>NZ_QGNK01000031.1:0-48404 GCF_003336925.1 Rhodococcus sp. Eu-32
CGACAAACGACTCGCCCAAGGCAAAAGCAAACGCGACATCATCCGCTGCCTCAAACGAGCCGTCGCCCGCGAAATGTTCCAGCTACTCACACAAAAAATCGGAAGTTGACACTCATAGGAGCATCACGGGTGCCGAAGGCGCCATAATCGCCACTATGAGCGAACCCGCGCGCGAAGTCTTGACCTGGGAAGCGTTCGGCGCCGCGTCCCGCGAGCTGACCGAGAAGATCGTCGACGACGGATTCGTCCCGGACATCGTCATCGCCATCGCTCGCGGTGGCCTCATCCCCGCGGGCGCGATCGCCTACGCGATGGGCGTCAAGGCCGCGGGGACGCTGAACGTCGAGTTCTACTCCGACATCGAGGAGACGCTGCCGGACCCGATCGTGCTCGAGCCGCTACTGGACACCGACGCCGTCGTCGGCAAGCGGCTTCTCGTCGTCGACGACGTCGCCGATTCCGGGCGTACGCTCGCCCTCGTCGTCGAACTGTTGAAGAAGCACACCGACGAGGTGAAGTCGGCGGTCATCTACACGAAACCGCGGTCCATCGTCGCCCCCGACTTCTCGTGGCGTGAAACGGACCGGTGGATCAACTTTCCGTGGTCGACCCTGCCGACCATTTCGAAATCATGAGTGCGCGACTGCTTTTCGTTCACGGCGCCGGGGGATACCTCGACGACAGGCCCCTGGCCGACGGCATCGGCGAGATGCTCGGTCTCGAGACGGGCATGCCGGAATTCTCGGGCGACGACATGTCCTTCGAAGGATGGGCGACGCCCCTTCGTTGCAGGCTGGACGCGCTCGGTCCCGACGACCGTGTCGTCGCACACTCTTTCGGCGCGTCGATTCTGGTACGCGTTCTGGCGGAGGAACCGCGACCTCTTCGCACGGCCGTCGTGCTCGCGATGCCGGACTGGTCGCCGCGCGGTTGGGACGTGCCGGACTATGCGCTCGGGGACGCCGAGCCCGAAACCGTTCTGTCGCTACATCATTGTCGTGACGACGACGTCGTACCGTTCGACCATCTCGCGCTGAACGCCGCAGCCCTGCCGTCGGCCCGTGTCACCGTTCATGCGACGGGTGGACACCAATTTCTCGGCCTCGAGAACGGTATCGCCGACGACATCCGGTAGAACTGACGACATGGACTCGACCGGACTGCTTCAGGAACTCGTCGCCCGACGCACTGTGTCGGGCGACCCGGATCCGCAGCGGCTGACCATGGAGACCGTTGTGTCCGTGGTGAAGTCGAGGGTAAGCGCCGTGGACGTCCAGGGTGAACCGGACGGCGCGCACCCCTGGTTGCTGCTCACCAACGATGCGCCGCCGTCGGCGAAACGACTCGTGTTCGCATGCCACGTCGACACGGTGCCACCCGGTGACCTCGTGCACTGGGAGTTCGATCCGTTCGCCGCATCGGTCGAGAACGGTCTACTGCACGGCCGCGGTACGTCGGACATGAAGGCGGGACTCGTCGCCGCGACGGCTGCAGTGATCGACGCGGCCGAGCGCGGTATCCCGATCGCGCTGCTGCTGACGAGCGACGAGGAAATCGGGTCGCTCGGAGCGCAGGCGGCCCGGCATGCCGTTGCCGACTGTTCGGTGGGTGCCGTCATCGTTCCGGAGGCGACCGGGAACGGTGTGCACCTCGGACATCGTGGCGCGTTGTGGCTCGAAGTCGCGACGAAAGGCGTTGCTGCGCATGGAAGTACGCCGCAGAAAGGCGAGAGCGCCATCATGAAGCTGGTCGACGTGCTGGCCCGTGCGCGCACCGAACTCCCTCTCGCAGAAGACCCGTTCCTCGGCGCCGAGACGTTCAACGTCGGCACGATCGGCGGCGGTTCGGCTCCGAACATCGTGCCCGACGCGGCGCAGGTGATCGTCGATCATCGCACCGTCGGAACCGGAGAGAACCTGCTCGCCTGGTGGCGCAGTCAGCCGGAGGTCCACAGCGTCGACGCCCGGATCGACCTCCCGGGCGTGCGGACGCCTTCCGACGATCCGTGGGTGCGCTCGCTGGCCGCCGCTGTCGCCGAAGGCCCGGTCACGTACTTCACCGACGCGTCGATTCTGGCGGCTGCCGCGCCGTCGGCCCCGATCGTCGTCTGGGGCCCGGGAACTCCCGCCTTGATGCACGCCGCGAACGAGAGCGTCTCGCTCGCGGAGGTCGACGCCGCCGCCCGGGCCTACACCGCGGTGGTGCGTGCCTGGCCGACGGTCGACTGACGTACTACCAGTTCGGGTTTCAGTGCGATGTGCGCGGCGCCGGTGACGGTGTCGTTCATCGCCTGATCCAACAGACGGGCGGCCTCGATCGCAATGCGTTCCTGGGGTTGACGCACCGTCGTCAGCGGGGGACTGCTGAGTGCCGAGAACGGAATGTCGTCGAAGCCGGTGACCATGACGTCGCCCGGTACGGACAGTCCGAGTGCGCTGCACGACTGCAGAACGCCGAGCGCGATCAGATCGTCGGCGCACACCACGGCGTCCGGGCGCGAGCCGTTGTCCAAGATGGTATGTGACGCCGCCCGTCCCCATTCGATGGAGTACGAGCCGAGGAGCGTCCACTCTTCGCGCGTCTCGATTCCCACCCGCGCGGCGTGGCGGAAGAACCCTGCTCTGCGTAGCTCGGTGGACGAGTTGGTCAGCGTCGAACTGATGAAAGCCGCGGTCCGCACACCCAGGGAGTCGAGATGGTCCATGACGAGAGCCTGCGCGGCATCGTCGTCGACGCCGACCCAGTCCGTGTGCGTGTCCTTGGCGAAGCGGTCGAGTTGCACGACCGGGAGCGCCTTCGCGCTCGTGCGCACGGCCTCGGCGGAACGCGCTCCGTGGCACGGGCTGATGATGATGCCGTCGACCTGACGGGACACCAGACTGCGCAGTCGCTGCGCTTCGACGTCCGGGTCCGAGCGTGAATCGCACAGGAACAGCTGGAGGCCGCGCTGCGACAGAACATGTTCGACGTTCTCCACGAGCGAGGTGAAGAACGGGTTGGCGATGCTGGGCACTACCATGCCGACGGTGTCCGTTCTGCTGCGACGGAGCGAGCTGGCGATGATGTTGCCCGAGTAGCCGAGGTCGTCGGCGGCTTTGCGAATGGTTCGGGCCAGCTCGTCCGAGACCGGTCGGGAGCCGGACAGCGCTCTCGACACGGTTGCCGTCGAGACGCCTGCACGCTCTGCGACGTCGCGGATGGTTGCCTTGCGCATTCGTCTCCTTTCGAGTGCGAGATCAGCGAACCGACGGGTCTGGAAGACCCTGGGTAACACAATAGAGGCAATCGTTTACATAAACGACTCGAGAAATCCTTGACACAACCAGGTGTCGATCGCCTACGGTGCATGTACGCAAGGCAATCGATTACATCCGAACGTTCCGCAGTTCAGTCCAAGGAGCAGTTTTCGTGAGTACGTCCTCGCTGGGAGTCTTCCCGGCAAAGCCGTCGGCGCTGGCCGAGATGTTCACCGGCAGCCCGTCCCTCGTCGGCGCGATTCACCTTCCGGCGTTGCCAGGGAGCCCGCACTACAAGGGCATGCCGGTATCCGAGATCGCAGCCTTCGCCGTGGAGGAGGCCCACGCCTATATCGACAACGGATTCGACGGGGTCATCGTCGAAAATCATTGGGACATACCGTTCCTCAAGCCTGGTGAACATGGATACGAGACCGCGGCCAGCATGGGCGTCGTGACGGCGGCCGTCGTGGGCGAGTTCGGCAAGAGCGTCGGCGTCTCCATCCTGTCGAATGCGGGTGAATGCGGTGTCGCCGCAGCGTGGGCCGCAGGTGCCGGTTTCGTTCGCGTCAACCAGTGGGCCAATGCCTACGTCGCCAACGAGGGATTCATCGAGGGTCAGGCTGCCAAGACCACCCGATTCCGCCATCGCATCGGCGCCGATCCGGTGCGGATCTTCGCGGATGTGCACGTCAAACACGGTGCGCACGCCATCGTCGCCGACCGCACCATCGCGGAGCAGACCGAGGACGCCGAATTCTTCGACGCCGACGTGCTCATCGCGACCGGTTCGCGCACCGGCGACGCCGCCTCCGTCGACGAGGTGTCACTGATCAAGTCGAACACCGTTCTGCCCGTCATCATCGGGTCCGGCATCACCGCCGAGAACGTCGCGACGTTGATGAAGGAGTGCGACGGCGCGATCATCGCCTCGTCCGTCAAGGAGAACAGCCGCTGGTGGGGCCGCGTCGCAGGCGACAAGGTCCGTACCCTGGCTCGTGCGGCGGGCAAGTAAGTCATGATCGTCTTCTGCGGATACGCCAACAACGATGTGACAGTGCAGGTTCCGCATGTACCCGTGCTCGGTGAGCGTGTCCAGGCCACGTCGATCGTCTCTATCGACGGCGGCATGAACGCCAACGCTGCGGTGTCGGCCGCACGGATGGGCGCGCGGGTCTTCTTCGCGGGTGCCGTCGGGCCGGACGTGCGGTCGACCGAGTTTCTCGAGAATCTCGAACGGGGCGGCGTCGACACGAGTTGGGCGCCGCGCGACGCGTTCCTGTCGACGGCCGTGGTTCTCATCGCCGACGGTGGGGATCGCTCGATCATCAGCCAGGACGACGCCAACGACGCGGGCCGGATCGCCGCGGTGATACGGAGAATCGCAGACGCAGGTGGCGGACGGTTGTTCGTCGACGGCTACCGAGCGGCGTTCCTTCCCGAACGTCTGCCCGACGGCGTCGACGTCGCAATCGATCTCGACGGGTGCGAGGATCGCGACGCGGCGCTGCGTGCCTTCGCGCTCGCCGATCACGTCATCGTCGGGCGCAGCCTGTGGGAGCGGGCCTTCGCCATCGACGACGCCCGATCCGCCGAACTGGCCTCGCAGCACGACACCTACCTCGTCCTTACCGACGGCGAGCGGGGCTGGACCCTCGTGACCCCGACCGGCGAGGTCACCACCGAACCTGCTGTTCAGGTCGACGTCATCGATGCCGTCGGCGCCGGAGATTGCTTCTGCGGCACCTATATTGCCTTCGTCGACGCGGGAACACCTCCTGTCGACGCGGCACGTCTCGCCGGTGCCTCCGCCGCGTTGGCCTGCGCGACCGCCGGCCCGCGCGGCTGCCCGACTCGCACCGAACTGCTCGCCTTCATGAACCACAGCTCACTCGACCTCCAGGAGATCCCATGATGAAACGCGCTCTTCCGCTCGTGGTCGGCGCCGCACTGGCGCTGTCACTCACCGCCTGTGACTCGGCGTCGTCCAGCGACACGGCCGACGGCTCGACCGCAGCGGCGTCCATCCCGGAGCCCAGCCGCGTCGCCGAGGCCTGCGAAGGCAAGAACGGCACGTTGAAGGTCGGTCTCGTGACGATCAACCTGCAGGCGCTGTTCTTCAACCAGATCAACACCGCTGCACAGAAGATCGCCGATCGGACCGGCGTCGACCTGCAGATCATCAGCGGCAACGACGACTCGGTCACGCAGGCCAACGCGTTCGACAACCTGATCGCCTCCGGTGTGGACGCGATCATCGTCGACGCGATCGACACAGACGGCATCAAGCCGTCGATCGTAAAGGCAGACGCGGCCGGCATCCCCGTCGTCGCCGTCGATGCCGTCGTCGACGACCCTGCTCTGTCGACCCAGGTCGGAACGGCCAACGAGGAGGGGGGTAAGCAGATCGGCGAAACCCTCACCGAGATGTCCGGCGGCACAGGCACAGTCGGAATCGTCGGTGCGTTGAACAGTACCGTCCAGCTCGAGCGTCAGAAGGGCTTCACCGACACCGTGTCCGCCGCGGGCATGACCGTCGGAACCGTCGTCGACGGCCGGAACATCCAGGAGAACGCGCAGGCCGCGGCCGAGAACTTGCTGACCGGCAACCCCGACATGGAGTACGTCTACGCGACCGGTGAGCCTGCGCTGATCGGACTGGTCGCCGCGGTGAACAGCCAGAACGCACAGGATCGTGTCCAGGCCGTCGGCTGGGATCTGTCCGACCAGGCCGTCAGCGCACTCAACGCAGGCTGGCTGAAGGGGGTCGTACAGCAGAACACCTTCGAGTTCGGCTACGAAGCCATGAACGCCGCCATCGACCTCGGCTGCGGCCGCGAGGCGCCCGCCGACATTCCGGTTCCGACGCAGATCGTCACCCCGGACAATGTCGACGACTACCTCTACTACCTGGAGAAGTGATGGCACCTACGAGCGCGCCGTTGATCGAACTGTCCGGGATCACCAAATCGTACGGCCCGGTGAAATCCCTACGCGGAGTCGATCTTCGACTGTCCAAGGGTGAAGTACTCGGGGTCGTCGGAGACAACGGCGCCGGCAAGTCGACGCTCATGAAGATCCTTGCCGGCGCCGTCCAACACGACGGTGGCGAAATGCGAGTGAACGGCGAACCGGTGAAGTTCTCGACGCCGCTCGACGCGCAACAGAAGAAGATCGGCATCGTCTACCAAGATCTGGCGCTGTGCGACACGCTCGACGTCGCCAGCAATCTGTTCCTCGGGCGCGAGCCACGGAAGGGCCCGTTCCTCGATCGCCACGGCATGCATTCCAAGGCCGCCGAGATCCTGGCCGACCTGCACGTCAAGGTGAAATCGACGTATCAGGAGATCGGTCAACTGTCCGGTGGACAGCGCCAGACCGTCGCCATCGCGCGTGCCGTGTCGTTCCGACCCGACGTACTCATCCTCGACGAGCCGACGGCCGCGTTGGCCGTCGCCGAGGTGGAATCGGTGCTGAAGCTGATCACCGACGTCGCAGCACAGGGGGTCGGCGTCATCCTGGTGACGCACCGACTGCAGGACCTCTTCCGGGTCTGCGACCGCATCACCGTCATGTACGAGGGTGAGAGCGTCGACGACGTACCCATCGGCGATCTGAACATCGAGTCGCTGGTCGGGCTGATCACCCGCACACCTGTTCCGCAGGGAGGACAAGCATGATCACCATCGACAAGAGCGCGCAGCCGTCCGTGAGCACGCTCGCGGCCAGGCCCACGTTCTGGCAGTCGCTGAACAAACCGACGCTCGCGATGCTGGCCGTCACTGTCGCTGTGGCACTGGTGTTCTCGGTGACGACGTCGTCGTTCCTGACCTTCACCAACATCTCGAACCTGGCGACGCAGATCGCGCCGGTGCTCATCATCGCGGTGGCGATGACGTTCGTGATCACGACGGGGCAGATCGACCTGTCGGTCGGTGCGACGGTCGCATTCGTCGCCGCGATGAGCGCCGAACTGATCCAGGCGGGTGTCGATTCGTCGATCGTGTTCGTCGCCGCTCCGCTGATGGGGGCGGCGTGGGGTTTGGTCAACGGTTGGCTCGCTGCGTATCAAGGCATTCCGCCGTTCATCGTCACGTTGGCGACACTGTCGATCATTCGCGGTATCGCGCTGTACCGCACCGAGGGATTCTCGGTCCCGATCACGCCGGACACGTACTTCGCGAAACTCGGCACCGCGTCGTGGCTGGGCTTCTCGGCGAGTGCATGGATCGCGTTGATCGTCGTCGTGATCGGTGCTGTCGCGTTGAACCGCACGAGGTTCGGACGCTACGTCACCGGAATCGGTTCCAACGTCGAGTCGGTGCGACGCTCGGGCGTCAACACCCGTCGCGTCCTGATGATGACGCTGGTGTTCACCGGCCTCGCTGCCGGCATCGCCGGTCTGCTCATCGCAGCGCGTCTCGGATCGGGATCGGCCAACTCCGCCAACGGATTCGAGCTCACGGTCATCACGGCCGTCGTTCTCGGTGGTACCAACCTGTTCGGTGGCCGCGGCACCGTCGTCGGTACGGTCATCGGTGCGGTGCTGACCGGCATCATCGCCAACGGCCTCACGCTGCTGGGTGTCAGCCCGTTCCTGACGCCGATCATCACCGGAATCGTGCTGCTGGTGGCGATCTGGATCAACATGCGCGGCCATTCGCTGGCGCAGCTGTGGAAGCACCTGCAGAGCGCACCGGGCGGACAGTGAGAATACAGACGGTCACCGGCCCGATCGACTCGTCCGAACTCGGCCTCGTTCTGCCGCACGAACACCTGCACAACGACGCATCGGTGGCGTACAGCGAGTCCTCCGACCCGCGTGTCGCCGAAATTCTGCAGGGGCAGGTCAGGGCCGAGGACGCGTGGCTGCTGCACGACAACCCGTACCACAGCCTCGACAACTGCCGGGTCGACGACGCGGCGGCCGTGCTCGACGACCTGAAAGCGTTCGCGGACAACGGCGGAACGACGGTCGTCGATCTGACCCCGCCGGGAATCGGTCGTCGACCGGAGATTCTGGCCGAGTACTCGGCGGCGTCGGGAGTCCGCGTCGTGATGGGCTGCGGTTGGTACCTGGAATCCACGCACCCGGCCGAGGTCGAGGAACTCGGCGTCGACATGCTGGCGGCGTCGTTGATCGAGGAGTTCGCGCCCGGTGACCGCCCGAGTCCCGGCGTGATCGGCGAGATCGGTGTCTCGCCGTGGTTCACGCCCAACGAGGCCAAAGCGCTGAGGGCGGCGTGTGTGGCCCAGCGGGAAGTGAACGTCCCCCTGTTCGTTCACCTTCCGGGCTGGAAGCGGTACGGCCACGACGTCCTCGACATCGTCGTCGACGAGATGGGCGTCGATCCGGGTTCGGTGGTGTTGTGCCACATGGACCCGTCGGGCAACGACCCCGAATATCAGTGTTCGATCGCCGACCGTGGCGTGTACCTCGAATTCGACATGATCGGAATGCCGTTCGAGTTCCCGGGTGAAGGGCAATCGCCGTACCCGGCAGAGACGGCACTCGCGATCCAGGGTCTGGTCGGCGGCGGCTATCGCACGCAGTTGCTGCTGAGCCACGACCTGTTCCTGAAATCGATGCTCCGCAAGCACGGTGGCAACGGATTCACCTATGTACCGGTTTCGTTCGCCGCACGATTGGTGCGCGGCGGAATGGAACCGGAGCACGTGTCCTCGCTGATGCGAGACAACCCCAGGGCGCTCTTCGAGCACGCCGGAAAAGGATAGAGAGTTTCATGGGCAAGAAAGTTCTGATCGCAGGCGAAAGTTGGATGACGACGTCCACGCACGTCAAGGGCGTCGACGAGTTCACCGTGCATTCGTACGTCGAGGGTGTCGGGCCACTGAAGGACGCGCTGACCTCGCGCGGCCACGACGTCGTGCACATGCCGGCCCACCTGGTGCCGACGCAGTTCCCGGGTACGGCCGAGGCGCTCGCCGAGTTCGACGTCGTCGTGCTGTCGGACATCGGCGCCAACTCGATTCAGTTGGCGCCGGGGGTGTTCGACCGTTTTCAGCCCGGTGAGGACCGTCTCGCCGCGTTGCGTGACTGGGTTGCCGCCGGTGGCGCGTTGATGATGATCGGCGGGTACTTGTCGTTCTCCGGTTTCCAAGCTCGCGGTGCGTTTCGCCAGACCGCGTTGGCCGACGCGCTGCCGGTCACGATGCTGCCCGAGGACGATCGCGTCGAAACTCCCGCGGGCATGGTGCCGCAGGTCGACGACCCGTCGCACGCCGCACTCGGTGGCGCAGGAACGGAATGGCCGGGACTGCTCGGATACAACCGCGTCGTCGCGAAGGACGGCACCGCCGTGCCCGCGACGATCAACGGCGACCCGCTCGTCGTGGCGGGGGAGTACGGTACGGGCCGTTCGGTGGTCTTCACGTCGGACTGCTCGCCGCACTGGGCGCCCCCGGAGTTCTGCGAGCAGTGGGCGGGGTACACCGACCTGTTCGACGGCCTGATCACGTGGGTAGCGGGGGAATGAGTCGCGCGGCCGCGCTGGTCGAGCGTCATCAGGTGGCTCTCGCGGAGTCGCGCGCGGTGACGTTCATCGCCGAGTCCATCGCGGGGACGCTGTCGGACAACGGTTTTCGACGATATCTGGTGATCGAGGAGGCGTTCGTGCTGACGGCCGTGCGCATCCTCGGTCTCGTGGTGGCGGAGTCGGAGTCGTTGGACGACGCCCGCGACCACGTCGTGTCGATGTCCAACCTCGTCGGCGAGCAGCGTGACTACTTCACCGATCTACGCGAGAAGTTCCCGTACGACGGCGATGTCGATGCGCTGGTGGCCGAGTCGTCGGTGCTGTCGAGGTATGCATTGGGTCTGGCGCGTGAGCACGGACGAGCCGCAGCGCTCGTCGGGATGTTCGCGGCCGAGACGCTGTACCTGTCGTGGTGCCGTGAAGCGCTCGCGTCGGACGTCGAACGTGAACCGGCACTGCAGGATTGGGTCGTCATGCACACCGAGCCTGCGTTCGTCGCGCAGGTGGAGGCGTTGGCGCGTGAGGTCGATGCACTGCCCGCACGTATCGACGACGCCACCCTCGACGACTGGTTCTCCGGGATGTTGCAGGCGGAGAACCAGTTTCACGGGGTGGCGGCATAGCCTCACGTGCGTGGGAATGTATAGCCCGCTCTACATTCCCACGCACGTGGGCCGAAGGCCCCTAGATGTCGATCAGCACCTTGCCGACGGCACCGTTCTCGACGGCGTCGTGGGCGGCCGCGGTGTCCTCGAGCGAATACCGGTGCAGCGGAAGGCCCGCCGCCTCGCCGACCTCGAGGACGCCTGCCCGTGCTGCCTCGCTCACGTCCTCCTGCGCAGCCTTCAACGCCTGGTCGCCGACCGTGTACAGCAGCACGAACTGGTAGCGCGCGTTCGAAATCATGTGCGGCCGGATGTCGAGGGTGAAGGCGTCGCCGCCGTTGTTCGCGTACACCGCGATCGATGCACGGTTGCCCGCGACAGCTGCGTTCAACTTCGCGTTCTGCGCGGGCGCGACCTCGACGATCAGGTCGACACCCTCGGGCGCGATCTTCTTGATCTCGGCCTCGGCGTCACCGGTCTTGTAGTTCACGACGTGATGAGCGCCTGCCGCGGTGGCGAGTGCACCCTTCTCGGGACTGCTGACAGTCGTCACGACGGTCGCGCCCGACCATCGCGCCAACTGAATCGCCGCATGTCCGACGGCCCCTGCCCCACCCGCGACCAGGACGGTCTTGCCCTGCAGCGCACCGGGGTGCAGACGCGTCGGCCCGTCCTCGGACACCGTCAACGCGCGGTGCGCGGTCATGGCAGGAACGCCGAGGCTGGCGCCGACGTCGAAGGACACCTCGGAGGGCAGCCGCACCGCATGCTCGGCGAGAACGACCGTGTACTCCTGCGCGGTGCCCGTCGGCCGCTGGTACTGGGAAAGATAAAGCCACACGCGATCGCCGACGGCCAGACCTTCGACGCCCGGTCCCGCCGCGTCGACGATTCCGGCTCCGTCCTGATTCGGTACGACCTCGTCGAATCCGAGGGAGCCAGTGGCGCCGGTGCGGTTCTTCCAGTCGGTCGGATTCACGCCGGACACGACGACCTTGACCCGGACCTCACCCGGACCGGGCTCACCGGGCTCTCGCTCGACGAGGTTCAGTACGGAGGACGGTCCGGTCTCGGTATACGCAATTGCCTTCATTCTCTGTGCAACGGGCGTCGCGGTGATGAAAATTCCGAACGTGGGTATGCGCTTCGCACCCGTGCGCGAAAAGTCGGCCCAGAGGCCAACCAACCGCGCACGGGTGGCGAAGCCGCACAGAAGGAGCCCCGATGAATCATGCCGCTGTACTCGTCGACGCGTTCGAACGCATCAAGGGCGTCGTCCACGACACTCTCGACGACATTCCGGACCAGGCTCTTACCTTCCGCCCGGATTCCGACGCCAACACCGTCGCGTGGTTGATCTGGCATCTCACGCGCGTGCAGGACGATCACGTCGCCGGCGTCGCGGGCAGCGAGCAGGTCTGGACGGCGGACGGCTGGCACGAACGGTTCGCGCTTCCCTTCGACGCGAGCGACATCGGGTACGGACAGAGTTCCGACGACGTCGCGGCCGTCACGAGCAGCGCGGAGTTGCTCCGCGACTACCACGACGCCGTCCACGCCAGGACGAAGGCGTACGTCGAGTCGCTGACCGCGGAGGACCTCGATCGCGTCGTCGACGACAACTGGGATCCTCCGGTCACCCTCGGGGTCCGCCTGGTGTCGGTGGTGTCCGACGACCTTCAGCACGCGGGCCAGGCGGCGTACGTCCGAGGACTCTTCTCGCGAGCGTAGGCGGCTAGCTCGTCGTCGCGTAGGCCTTCTGCAGATTGTCCAGCGTCTTCCGGATGTTGCGACGCTGGAACTGCGGGAACGTCCTGCCGCGGGTGACGACCTTGTCGAACACGAGGGCAGCGACGTCGGGCCACTTTCGGCGGTCGTCGGTCCACGTCTCGGTGACCTTCGTTCCGCCGTCGACGGACTCGAAGTCGTAGCGCCACGTGGCGTTCGCGGCATTCAGGCGAGGCTTCTTCACGCCGATCGCGTGAACCCGAAATTCGAACGCCTTGCCGGGATCGGCGACGGTGACCGTGCAGCGGGTCACCCACGTCGCGCCGCCGCGCTTGTTCCGGCCCACGAAGTGCATTCCGACGTACGCAGTGTCGCGTGGGTCGGTCACGACGGCTCCGAGATTCTCCGGACTCCAGTCGCCCATGTTCGTGGGATCGCTGATGGCGGCGTACAGGGTGTCCGGATCGGCGTTCACCACGACGCTGTCCGAGACGGTCATCTCACGGGTCATCGTCCCCTCCGAAGTCCGGGATGGTTGCGAGCGAGGATGGGTACCAACAGCTTTCGGGGCGTCACCGCGGCGAACACCGACGCGACGCGGTTGACTGTCCCCGGAATCGCGACCATCCGGCCCTTGGCCATACCGTCGACGCCGGTCTTGGCGACGACGTCGGCGGGCATCCACATGACCGACGGCAGTGCGGCTTCGGCGTCCTCCTTCGAGAAACCCGCTGCCTCACCGAAGCCGGTGTCGACCGGGCCGGGGCACAGGGCAGTCGCGGTGACGCCCCCGTGCCGTTCAGCTCTCCGGTAAGGCTCTGTGTGTAGGACAGAACGAACGCCTTGCATGCGCCGTACCCGGCCTGGCCGGGGAGGGGCTGGAACGCGGCGGTCGACGCGACATTGAGGATCGCGCCGCGTCGTCGCGACGTCATGCCGGGGAGGAACCGGCTGCACAGGTCGACGACGGATGCGACGTCGACCTCGATCATGTTGAGCTCCGCCTCGGGATCGGACGCAGCGACGGGCCCGAGCGTGGACAGTCCCGCATTGTTGACGAGGATGTCCGGCGTCAGGCCGAGGGCTTCGATGCGGCCCAGCAAAGCTGCGCGATCGGACCGCTTCGACAGGTCTGCGGCCAGCACGTGCGCTGTGTCGCCGAGTTCGGCGGCCAACGCGGCCAACTTGTCCTCGCGCCGCGCGACGAGGGTGACGCCATGACCACGCCGGGCGAGTTCGCGGGCGATCTCTTCACCGATGCCCGAGGACGCGCCGGTCACCACTGCCGTGCGATCGGGGCCTGGCTTGGGAAGGCTCATGGGACCACCGTACGTGTCTCGAAGTTTCATGGAATTTGAAATTTCAGAGTAGGTAAGCCTATGGTAAACCGCCTGTGAGCAGAAATGTATAGAGGGCTATACATTCGCGCTCACCTAGCGAAAGGGCTTCGATGCGACACCTCCCTCTCCGGCGCACCGCGATGCTGTCCGGCTTCCTGGCTGCAGCCCTGGTCGTCGCGGGGTGTAGCTCGTCGACCGACGACACCACCGCGGACGCGTCGGGCAGCGGTTTCGAGACCGTGACGATCGATTCCGCACTCGGCCAAGCGGTCATCACCGAGAAGCCCGAGCGCATCGTCACTCTCGGCATGGGGTCCGCCGAGACCGCGATCGCGCTGGGCACCGTGCCCGTCGGTATCGAGGAGTACCAGTGGGGGAGCGACGACACCGGCTATCTTCCGTGGATTCACGACGCAGTCGCCGCCGACGAGCTACCCGAACAATTCACCGGCGGAACGGAACTGAACATCGAGGCCGTCCTCGCGCTCGATCCCGACCTCATCCTCGCGCCGTGGTCCGGCATCACGCAGGAGCAGTTCGACGCGCTGAACGACTTCGTTCCCGTCGTCGCGTACGAAGAGCAGCCGTGGACCATCACGTGGGAAGACCAGATCTCCGTCATCGGCAAGGCCATGGGTGAGGAAGCCAAGGCCGCCGAGGAGATCGAGAAGATCAAGAGCCAGTTCGCCGACGCCACCGCCGCCCACCCGGAGTACAAGGACGTCACGTTCTCGTACATCTACAACACCGGGCCCGCGACGCTCGGCGTGTTTCTCGCCGAGGAACAGCGCGTCGCGATGGTGCGTGCACTCGGCCTGGAGGTCGACCCCGTCGTCTACACGCTGGACGAGACCGAGGGCACCGACTCGGCGGTCATCGGGCTCGAGAACGCGAATCTGCTGAACGATTCGGATCTGATCTTCACGTTCTACTCGGACGCCGAGAACCGCGCGGAGACCGAAGCCCAGCCCGCCTACAACCAGATTCCGGCCATCGGGCGTGGGTCCGTCGTCGCGCCGATCGAGCAGCCGTTCGTGACCGGGTCGTCGATCATCAACCCGCTGACCGTGCCGTGGGCACTCGAACGTTACGTGCCGATGATCGACGAGGCCGTCGGAAAGCTGTAGTGCGGCTGCGCCACCCGTGCGCGGTTGGTTGGCCCAGAGGCCAACTATCCGCGCGCGGGTGCGTCAGCGCCCGTCCCGTTCCTCCTTGAACCGAGTCCACTCGCTGCGGAGCATGCGGTTGTCGATGATCCATCCCATGTAGTCGCGCATGTTGAGGACACGGAGGTAGGCCGGACCGTTCGGGTCGGCGTACTTCAATGCCTCGGTCGCGAGCGCGCGTTGGTTCTCGAGGTATGCGTGCTCGTTCTCGAGAAAGCCGCCCCACACGTCGGAATCCATGACGTAGTAGTGCATCCGGTCTTTCGGCCGCCGCACCTGTTTCACGAACCCGCGTGCGATGAGGCGTCGGATGTAGTTCGACACCGATCCGCGGGAGGTGCTCAGCGCCTCCGCGAGCTGAGCGGCGGTGACGCCGGATGATTCGTCGACGAGCAGGTAGCCCATGATCCGACCCTCGATGCGCGACGCGCCGCCGGACTGCCAGTAGTCGGCGAAGCGTTCGACGAACCAGTCGGGGAACGTTTCTCCACTGGGTCCCGACATGTTCGGTGATTCTGCCACGGGCCGTTCAGTACACCTCGCGCTGGCGCTCCTGTTCGAGCACCTGATCCAGGTCGGCCAGCCGGTTCATCGACGACACCTGCCTCGCAGTTCGGTGGTTCTGTGCCAACCGATCTCGGTGCTTGTGTACGAACGCCCAGTATCCCGCGGTGAACGGACAGGCATCCGTGCCCAGTCGCTTCTTCGGGTTGTATTCGCATCCGCCGCAGTGATCGGTCATGCGGTTCAGATACGCGCCGCCCGACGCGTACGGCTTCGTCGCGATCAGACCGCCGTCCGCGTGTTGGCTCATGCCGATGACGTTGACGGGCATGACCCACGCGAAGCCGTCGACGAACCGCGTCGCGAACCATTCGGTCAGCGCTTTCGGGTCGTAGCCGCGCTGCAACGCGAAGTTGCCGAGGATCATCAGTCGCGGAATGTGATGGACCCACCCGCGGTCGCGGAGCTCGGACAGAGTGTGCGACAGGCACGCCGCGACCGGTTCGTCTCCGTGCAGATCGTCGAACCACTCCGGTAGCGGTTCGTGAGCGTTCAGCTCGTTCCTGTCGAGATACTCGGGACCGAAATGCCAGTACAGGTGCCACACGTATTCGCGCCACCCGAGGATCTGACGGACGTAGCCCTCGGCCGACGACAGAGGCGCGTCGCCGTCGCGCCAGGCTTGTTCGACGGACTCCGCGACGTCCAGGGGCTGCAACAGCCCGAGATTCAACGGAACCGACAGCAGCGAGTGAGCCATCGTCCAGTCGTCGGTCATGACGGCGTCCTCGTACTTGCCGAAGTCCGGAAGACGATAGGAGACGAAGTGTTGCAACGCTTTTCGTGCTTCGTCCGCGGTGACGGCGAACACCCGCGGGCCGTCCTCGCCCACGGTGTCGAGTTCCATCTCGTCGAGGTCCGTGCGGACCTGCTCGTCGATCTCGTCCTCCTCGGGCCACCACGGTGCGTCGACGCCGAGCGTGACGCGCTTCTTCGGCGGCGGCTCACGGTTGTCCTCGTCGAGATTCCACCGTCCGTCGACGGGTTCGTCGCCTTTCATCAGGACGTCGAAGCGCCTGCGCTGATCGCGGTAGAACGTCTCCATCAGAAAGTGAGTGCGATTTCCGGCCCACTCGGCGAAATCGCCGCGGCTGAGCGCGAACATCGGCGTCGGCAGCACGTCGACGACGAGGCCTTCCTCGGACAACGTCTCGACGAAGCGCTCTGCCGAGTGCGACGTGGGTTCGAACACGAGGACGGGCCTGCCGAACTCCTCCAGCGCGTCCCGGTAGGTCTCGGTGCGCAGGTAGGTCGCGCGGTCGCCCAGTTCGTCGGCGAGATGACGCATCCCCGACAGCACCAGATGCAACTTCTGGCGATGGAACCGTCGTCGTCGTAGAACGCGGGCGCTCTCGACCAGCAGAACATCCCGATGTCCGTGCTCTTCCGTCGAATGGAAATGCGGCCCGAGTTGATCTCCGAAGAGCCACAGCGGATCGGAGGATGTCATGGACCGGAGAGTGCTCGGATCGATACCTCGGCAAACCTCGCCGTGTATCTCCGGTGAACTTTCGAGCCCGGTGGCCAGGTCGACTTGACCACGCGCCGAAGTTCGAATGAACTAGCTCGGTGCGCGACAGACAAGGTGTGTCCAGGCGGGGATTTCTGCGTTCGTCATCGGTAGCGATCGCGGCGGCTGGAGCAGCATCGGCGATGCCTGCCGTCGCCTACGCGCAGGGAACGGAGTTCGTTCCGTTCCAGCACGGCGTCGCGTCCGGGGATCCGACGCCGGATGCAGTCGTTCTGTGGACGCGCGTCACACCTGGTCCCGACGCCACTCCTGGGTCCGGGCTCGGTCCGGCGACGACCGTTCGGTGGCGCGTGGCCACTGACCGCGAACTGACGATGCTCGTGCGCAGCGGCACGGTCGTCACGGACGTCGCCAGCGACCACACCGTCAAGATCGACGTCGACGGCTTGTCTCCCGCGACGACGTACTACTACTGCTTCGAGATCCAGACGGGCGAGACGGCCGGGACGCAGTCCGCCGTCGGAACCACGCGCACCGCGCCGAGCAACGACGCCGACCTCGAACGGGTTCGTTTCGGTGTCGTCTCGTGCTCGAACTGGGAGTCGGGCTTCTTCGCCGCGTACCGGCATCTCGCGGATCGACGGGACCTCGACGCGATCATCCATCTGGGCGACTACATCTACGAGTACGAGACAGGCGGCTTCGCAGGCAAGAACGGCGTTGTCCGGCAACACGATCCGGTCCACGAAATCGTCAGCCTCGACGACTACCGAATCCGCCACGGCCAGTACAAGAGCGACCCGGACCTGATGGCGGCACACCTCGGAGTGCCGTGGATCTGCACGTGGGACGACCACGAGAGCGCCAACGACGCGTACGACGGGGGCGCCCAGAACCACCAGCCCGAGACCGAGGGGCCGTGGGCCGAGCGCAAGGCCAATTCGGTGCAGGCCTACTACGAGTGGATGCCGGTCCGCGCCGCCGGAACACCGCAGAACCGTCACCTGTATCGACGGCTTCGTTTCGGCAACTTGCTCGAGCTGTCCATGCTCGATCTGCGCACCTATCGGTCGCAGCAGGTCTTGCCGTTCCAGGGTGGCGACGTCGACTCCCCGAACCGCACCATCACCGGCAAGGACCAGATGGAGTGGCTGACGGAAGGCATCGTGTCGTCGCCGACGCGGTGGAAGATCGTCGGCAACCCCGTCATGATCACCCCGGTTCTGCTGCCGCCGCTCGAGAGCGAGGCCGCGCGCGGTCTGACGGCTCTGCTGAACATCCCGGAGGGCGGACTGCCCTACAACGCGGACCCGTGGGACGGCTACACGGCCGACCGCGCGCGTCTGCTCGGCGCGATAGCGGACAACGGAGTCACGAACACCGTCTTCATCACCGGTGACATCCACTCTGCGTGGGCCTGCGACATCCCGCAGGACGCGTCGCGCTACTTCGAGACGGGCGGCGTCGCCACCGAGCTGGTCGTGACGTCGGTGACGTCGGCGAACATCGACGATCTGACCACGACGCCGCCGCACACCCTCGGCCGCGTCGCCGAATCCGCGCTCATGACGTTGAACCGGCACATCCGCTACGTCGACCTCGACAGCCACGGCTTCGGAGTGTTCGAGGTGACGCCGACGGGCGTGCAGATGGATCACTGGTACCTCGACGCCAAAGAAGACCCGCTGACCCGCGTGTACTGGGGTGCGGGTTTCACCGTCGCCGACGGGGTTGCCCGAGTCGAGCCTGCGCCCATGCCGGTTCGGGCGGACTGAAACACCCTGCTGTCCGACCGAATGTCACGTTCGGTCACCTGGAGTGACCGGATGCGGCCATTCGCTCCCCGCCGATTCGGACCCGGCCCGCCGACCACGGCATACTTGCAGCCATGGCTGTACCGAAAATCGTCCTGTTCTACGTGTTCACCCCGCTGCCGGACCCCGAGGCCATCCGGCTCTGGCAGCACACCCTCGCCGCATCGAACAACCTAACCGGCAGGATTCTGATCTCCGAACACGGGATCAACGCGACGGTCGGCGGTGACGTGAACGACGTCAAGAAGTACGTTCGCGGCACCCGCAGCTACGCCCCGTTCAAGAACGCCGACATCAAGTGGTCGGAGGGTCTCGGCGACGACTTTCCGCGCCTGAGCGTCAAGGTGCGGGACGAGATCGTCACGTTCGGCGCGCCCGACGAACTGAAGGTCGATGCAGACGGCGTGGTCGGCGGGGGAGTGCACCTCAGCCCGCAGCAGGTGCACGAACTGGTCGGCGAGCGCGGCGACGACGTCGTCTTCTTCGACGGACGGAACGCATTCGAGGCGCAGATCGGCAGATTCGAGAACGCCGTCGTGCCGGACGTGGAGACGACGCGCGATTTCGTCGCCCAGCTCGATTCCGGTAAGTACGACCACCTGAAGAAGAGCCCGGTCGTCACGTACTGCACGGGCGGCGTGCGCTGCGAGGTGTTGTCGTCGCTGATGCGGTCGCGCGGGTTCGAGGAGGTCTATCAGCTCGACGGCGGAATCGTTCGGTACGGAGAGACCTTCGGCGACGACGGGTTGTGGAAGGGGTCGCTGTACGTCTTCGACAAGCGGATGACGACCGATTTCTCGGATCACACCGAGGTCATCGGCCGATGCACGGTCTGCGCGAACCCGACGTCGCGCTACCAGGACTTCGACGACGACGGACGCGGCCTGCGCCTGGTGTGCATCGACTGTGCCGTCTGAGAGCTCCGGTGGGGTCATTCCGCAGGCTCCACTCCCGTCTGACACCTCCGGTGAGGTCATTCCGCAGGCTCCACTCCCGCTGCCGTTCCGGGATGGGCTGGCGCCGTTGCGGATTCGACTTCCGCACGGCGACGTCGCCCGAACGCTGCTCGAATTCCTGACGCGCGAACACCCGATGGATCCGTGGATCGATTCCATGGCCGCCGGCGAGGTCGTCGACGAGAAAGGTCGACGCTGGGATGCCGAATCGCGGTACGCTCCCGGCCGATTCGTCTACTTCTACCGGGTTCCGCCGCCGGAGATTCCGGTCCCCTTCGACCTCGACGTCCTGTACGACGCGGACGGCATCGTCGTCGTCGACAAGCCCCACTTCTTGGCGACCATCCCGCGCGGCATGCACGTCACCGAGACCGCGACAGTGCGGCTGCGTCGCATGTTCGACGACGCGGATCTGACGCCGGCTCATCGACTCGACCGCGCCACCGCCGGTGTCCTGCTGTTCACGCGCGACGTGGCATTACGGCGCCCGTACCAGGAACTCTTCTCGACCAGGCAGGTCCTGAAAGAGTACGAGGCGATTGCCGTCTACGACCCGTCGCTCGAGTTTCCGCGAACTGTGCGCAGTCGAATTCTCAAGGACCACGGCGTCATGGTCGCCCGAGAGGAGCCGGGCGAACCGAACAGCGAGACGCGCATCGAGCTGATCGAGGAACTCGGCGATAGGGCGCGCTACCGGTTGTTCCCGCACACGGGCCGTACGCACCAACTGCGAATTCACCTGTCGTCGTTGGGCATTCCCATCCAAGGCGATCCGTACTACCCGGATTACACGCGCACGGCCGCAGATGACTTCGGCACCCCGCTGCAGTTGCTCGCGCGTGCAGTCGAATTCGACGACCCGATCACCGGGGAGCGTCGCAGATTCGAAAGCCGCCGCACCCTCGCCGGCTGGACGCTCACGTAGTTGTCAGGCGCACGCCACATTGCTGGCCAATTGTCGTGCATCCAGCGAAAAGGTGAGCATCTGTGCCCCGACACGACAACACCCCCGGCCCTATGCGAGGCCGGGGGTGTTGTGTCGGAACCACTTACGCCTGGGTGCGGGCCATTCCACGCTCGACCGCTGCGATGAGCTGCGGGCGAAGCTCGGCGGCCGGGACGATGTGGTGCACCGATCCGACTTCCTGAGCGCGCTGGATGTTGTGGATCGCCTCGAACTCCGACGCCACCTCGCCGAGCTTGGCGTTGCGGACGTCCGTCTTGACCTGCGCCAATTCGACACGCAGGTGCGTGCGCTCGGCGTCGGTCTCGGCGGCGGCGAGACGGGCCTCGATGTCCTTGACGGCCGGGTCGGCTGCGGTGCGGGCGTTGACGTCTCGGGTGAAGACGACCGCTGCCGCCGGAGCTCCACCGAGCACCGAGGCGAACGAGCCCTCGACGGCCAGCACCTCCATGTTGTCGTTCAGCGCTCCGGAGAACACGACGAACGCTCCACCGTGGTAGCGGGAGACGACACAGAAGACGACGGGACCGTCGAAGTTGACGATGGCCCTACCGATTTCGGCGCCGTACTCGAGCTGGATGTTGCGCAGCGACTCGGGGGAGCCGTCGAAGCCGGACAGGTTGGCCAGCACGACGATCGGACGGCTGCCGCTGGCGGCGTTGATCGCGCGAGCCGTCTTCTTCGACGAACTCGGGAACAGCGTGCCCGACGTCCACTGGTCGGGTCCGTCGGCCGGGAACCATCCCTTACGCGGGATGGCCCGCGACTCGATACCGATGACGCTGACCGGAATTCCGGCGAGGTGCGCGTCGAAGACGACCGAGGTGTCGGCGTCGGCCATATCGGCCCAGCGCTCGAGCACCGAGTGATCCTGGTCGACGACCGCACGCATGACGGTGCGAATGTCGAACGGCTTCTTACGATCCGGGTTGGTTTCGGACGAGAAGATGTCGCCGACGGTGGTGAAGTCGCTCGACGGATGCACGTGCGGGTAGCTGCGCACGTCGCGGTCCGACGGGTCGGCCGTGACGGCGCGACGCGGAAACCGCTCTCCCGGCAGGACGTAGGCGTGGTCGTAGTGAGCGAACAGAACCTCGACTGCGGCACGAAGATTCGGTGCCCAGTACTGTGCCTGGCCGTTCGGTCCCATGACGCGGTCGTAACCGCCGATGCCGAAGTTGTCCTCGGCCGAGACGCCACCGGAGTAGTCGAGAGACTGCTTGCCGGTCAACACCATTGCGCTGTCCGGGGTCATCACGAGGATGCCCTTCGTGTGCGCCAGCATCGTGGCTTCTGCGTTCCAGTACGGCTGCGCGCCGACGTTGATGCCTGCGACGACGATGTTGATCTCGCCGCCTGCCTGCGTGAACGTGATGATGCGACGCAGACCGCGTGAGACCCAGTCCATGTTCTCGGTACCGGTCGCCATCGAGATGGTGGCACCGGAGGACAGTGCGAACCACTCGACCGGCGCACCGAGCTTCTCGGCCAGGTCGATGGCGGCGACGATGCGCGAGCACTCGGCCTCGGCGACGGTACCGAGCGCCTTGGTCGGGTCACCGAACAGTGCGACGCGAGTGATGCCCTCGGGGTAGCGCTCGGACGGCGTCGTGACGAGGCCCGCGATGATGCCTGCCTTGTTGCGGCCGTAGGGACGATCGACGGCCACGAACGCGCCGCTGTCGTCGAAGTCGTACTCGGTGAACGCGCCCTTCGAACCGGTGAGCAGCGGAATCAGCTCGTACGGGTACACCGTGCCGCGGGCCTGCGAGCGCTGCACCTTCTGCGTGTACTCGTCGAGCGGACGCAGCGGCTCGGTGGGCTTGGCCGTCACCTTCGCGATGACGCCCGCACCCGATCGGTACGAGAAGCGGATGGCCACGTCGCGGACCGGGGCGTCCGGGCCGCTCTTGAGGCGCGCGATCATCGTGATCTCTTCCAGGCCTGCACCGATCGTCGACGGCGCGATGTGCCGGGCGATCGTCGCGAGCTTGTCCTCGGGAACCTCGAGCACCGGCCACACGTACAGCGTGATGCGGTTGGCGTCGAGACGCTTCTTGCGTCCTGCCTGAGCACGGCGGATGCCGTCGAGGCACGCGGCGACGGTGCGCTCGATCTCGGGAACCGCGACGACGTCACCGTTCTCGTCGAGTTGTGTTGTGACGCCGCGGACCTCGGCGAGAGCCATGAGACGCTCGTCGGCCGGGTTCTCCTTGGCCTGCAGCTGGAACAGGTAGGTACCCGGTGTCGCGGGCAGACGCTTGCCGTCGAAGTTCTTCAGACGCCACAGGTCGAGACGCTGACCGGTGAGCGGGTGCATGTCGCGGATGACGGTGTCCTCCGCGAGGGGCTGCGACCCTTCGGTGGTCGGGCGACGGAACGTCACGTGGCGAACATCCGTGCCGCACACCGTGATCGTGATGCGACGCCATCCGCTGGTGCGAGGATGTGCCGACAGAACCGAATGGATGGTCGACGAGATCTCGTCGCCGTCCTTCGGTGCGTTCGGCCACGCCAGGTACAGGTCGACGGCCAGATGCTCGGGCGCAGGCCCGGCGATGTCGTCGATCGCATCGATCGTTCGTGCCAGGTCGTCGAACGCGGTCGCCGTCGAAACCAGCTGCAGCCGTTCGCCGTTCAGCTCGAAATTGCCGGTGACGAAGTGCTTGCCGTCGCGGTCGAACGCCTTGACGTCCTCGAGGGTGCGAATCTCGTAGTACTGACGCGTGACGACCTCGAGCAGTGCACCCGGATCCGCGACGCGGGTTGCCAGCAGGTCCAGCAGCGGCTCCGGCGTCGACACGAGCGCATCGATGCGCGCGGCGTAGTCCGGCGCGTCGGGGTTCTCGGCGAGGTACTGCAGGCTACCGCGGACGCCGTCGTAGACCTGCTCGCGCGACCGTGCGATCTGCGGGGCGTCGAACAGGCGGAATCGCAGGTTGCGGGCGACGTCGCCGATGAGCGGGTAGCGGGCCTGGGTTGCGACGATGAGGCGTTCGAGGACCTCGCCGATGGCCGAGCCTGCTGCGGGCTGCGTCGACGAGTCGGACAGCCAGTGATCGAGCAGCGCGGCGACGACGGGAACCTGATTCTCGATGCGCTGCAGCGCGAGGAAGACACGGTAGACGGCCTCCTCCAGCTCGGGTCCGCGCTCGAGGTCCTCTGCGTCGTAGTGACGTAGCGCGCGAGAGAGCTTGCCGCGGAACGTATCCGGCAATCCCTGGATGTCCGCGTCGAGCGACTGCAGGAACGAGTGGAAGTGCTCGCGAGGCGAGTGGACGCGAGTGTCGGTGTTCTCCTCGTCCATCGTCGGACGGTTACGAGAGAGCTCGCAGATGTCGGCGAACGTGTTGAGCAGAGCCAATTCTGCGTCGACGACCTGACGATCGTCGCGCGGGACCTGGCTGCGCAGCGTCTCGTAGTCGGACAGGAGCGTCCGTGCACGAGATGCGTTGACGTCGAATCCGGTTATGAGAGCGGCCAATTCGTCCAACTGGGCCAGAGCGAGGCAGCTCGCCGTCTCACCCTCGGGGCGAGTCACGGTGCGGAAGTCCACGCGCGCGGTCTGCGACGACGCCTTCTGCTCACCGGCTTCGTCGACGCGCAGCAGCGGGGCGCCGGAGTCGACCTGACCGTTGACGGAGGCGAGGACCTCGCTGACCCGGCCCGCGTACGGCGAGCGAACGGCCGTTTCCATCTTCATGGCTTCGAGCACCACGAGGGTCTGGCCTGCCTCGACCTCGTCGCCGACGGCGACAGGAACGGCGACGACGACCGCTGGCGCGGGTGCGCGCACGAGGCCTGCCTCGTCCTGGCTGATCTGGTGGCTGATGCCGTCGACCTCGACGAGGAAGTGCGCGGCCTGCGCGACGGTCACGACCTGGTAGCGACTGTCGCCGACGACGAGGCGGCTCTGGTAGTCACCGAGGCGTTCGACGTCGACCTGGAGGTCCCCGCTGTCACCGTCGACGCGGTAGCGGTGCGGGCCGATCTGGCTGACGCCGAGTTTGTAGGCCTGGCCCTGGTAGCTGAGCTCGACCGTGCGGCCGATGGTGTGGCTGGCGCGGGGTCGTCCACCACGGGCGGAGGTCAGGAACGCGGCGCGCTCGCGAGCCTCTTCGGCGTCGTACGCGTCGATCGCGGCGGCGACGATGGCGATGTCGGCTTTCGCGGTCGGGCCCGTCGCGGTTCCGGCGTCGGTGCGGTCGAGCCAACCGGTGTCGGCGGATGCCGTGATGACCTCGTCGCGGTCGAGCAGGCTCAGGAGGAACGACTTGGTCGTCGTGCCACCGTCGATGACGACGGTCGTCTCGCGCAGCGCGGTCCGTAGACGGGCGAGGGCCTCGCTACGATCGCGTCCCCAGGCGATGACCTTGGCGACCATGGAGTCGTAGTCGGGCGGGATGACGTCGCCCTGCGCAATGCCGGTGTCAACGCGGATGCCGGATCCGAGCGGGAACTTCAGCAGTTCGACGCTGCCGGGCGCGGGAGCGAATCCGTTGTCGGCGTCCTCGGCGTTGAGGCGAGCTTCGACGGCGTGGCCGAATTCGGGAGGGCAGTCGCCTTCGAGGCGCTCGTCGTTCGCCACCAGGATCTGCAGCTTGACCAGGTCGAGGCCGGTGGTGAACTCGGTGATCGGGTGCTCGACCTGCAGTCGAGTGTTGACCTCGAGGAACGTGAAGATCTTCTGCTCGGGCTGGTACAGGTACTCGACGGTGCCTGCACCGGAGTACTCGGCGGCCCGGACCAGTTCCGCGGACACCGCACGCAGGTGGTCGGACTGTTCCTTCGTCAGCAGCGGAGAGCTGGACTCCTCGATGACCTTCTGGTTGCGGCGCTGGATCGAGCAGTCGCGGACGCCGGGAGCCCACACGTTGCCGTGGTTGTCGGCGATGACCTGCACCTCGACGTGGCGGGCATCGGTGACCAGGCGCTCGATGAAGACGACGGGGTCGCCGAAGGATCGCTCGGCTTCACCCTGGGTGCGCTCGAGAGCCAGTTCGAGCTCGTCCTCGTGGAAGACCTTGCGGATACCGCGACCGCCGCCACCGCTGCGTGCCTTGATGATGAGCGGATAGCCGATCGCCTGCGCGTGACGCCGGGCATCGGCGCGAGTGGAGACGGGACCACCGGACCACGGTGCGACGGGGACGCCGACCTTCTCGGCGAGCAGCTTGGCCTCGACCTTGTCACCGAGCAGGCGCATCGCGCTCGCGGACGGGCCGATGAACGTGATGTTCAGTCGGGAGACGATGTCCGCGAACGCGGGGTCCTCGGCGACGAATCCCCAGCCGACCCACACCGCATCGGCACGCGATTCGACGAGTGCAGCTTCCAGAACCTCGTAGTCGAGGTACGCCGACCCGGAGGCGGGTTTGTTCAGTGTCACAGCTTCGTCGGCCTGACGGACGAACATTGCCCGTCGTTCGGCCTCGGTGTGGAGGGCGACCGTCCGGATGCCGTAGTCGTACTCGGCGTTGAGTTCCTTGACGGCTCTGATCAGGCGTACGGCCGCTTCGCCTCTGTTGACTACTGCTATCCGCTTGAACAACGTGTCTCTCTTCGTCAGGTGGTGGATGTCGTCGGTCGAGGGTCGACCGCCAGCGGGAGGGAATCGAATCGTCGGCGCGTGCGCGGGCAAGAGACGCCGGCAAGTCTGCGAGGGCGGATTACCACCCGTTGCAGGCCCCCCGACAACCGTCTTCTTCGCTCGTGTCGTCCATCCGATTCTGATTTCTCCCCGCCCCGCGAAATCTTCAGGCGCTGGCTGAACGAGAACTGATTCTAGCGGCTCGGCAGTGTTTTTCCATGTCAACTACTTTCGGGCAAACTGTGATTGATATCGCTTCGTTCAAAGGTCAACCAACACAGTGTTTTTCACGGAGTTGCCGTGAAAAACTTGTGAAAAGACCCTGGGGTCTTGACGGGATACTGACGAGTAGCGTTGTTGGAATTGACATTTCGCGCTCACGGTCATGTCTTTACTTACCCGTCGGTACGTTACCGATCGGTACCGGTGTGCTGTCGGAGGCTCGTCAGGACGTGCGGTCTGCTGTTTGCGGCAAGGATCGACTTCGGGTATCTTCCGCGATCTTTCAGGCGACGCGTTCCGAGATGACGGACGCGCGCACGTGTGTTCCGATGCCTGTTCGAAAGACGTTGTGCATCACGGTGATCGATCGCTGCGTATCCGCTCGGCCGTCGGTGAGCATTCCGGACCTGTCGACTGTGGCTGCTGACCGTCGGAAGCGGACACGTTTTGTGAAATCCCACGACAAAGAAGACCGATGGTTCAGAGATCGTGAAGAAACGCGTCGTGCCGACTAGTCTGTTCCGAGCGTGCAAGCTCCGTCCCTGTTCGAGAACGGCCGTTTCGAAGAGTTCAGAGGTTTTCACTGTGTCGACCGCACCGGTTCCAGGCCCCGAGCCTTCTCGGGCCAGCCCCGAGCCTTCTCGTGTCAGCCCCGAGCCCTCTCGGGACCATGCAGGTGGCGACGCCCCGGCCGGCGACGTTCGAGACAGAGTGTTGCGGTTGCTTCGGTTCCTCCGCGAGACAGTGGTGGCGCGAACCGAGCCGATACTGCACTTCGAGGGTCATCTGCGGACTCGTTGGCTGCACGACGGTGCGGTCGTCCCCACGGTCGACGCGTCGGTCGAATCGGGCGGCGTGCTGTTACGCGTGCGCCCTGTGGAGGTCACCGACCCGCCCGTAGTCCCGGAGATTCTCGTCGGTTCCATCGATTCGTCGATGATCGAGGACAGCCGATACCGCGCACTCGAACTGACCGATACTGCGATGCCGTCGACACCCGGCGACGACGCGGATTCCGACGCGGATTTCGACGTGCGGCGGGCGTACGAGATTCGCACCGCATTCTCTGCATATTCGGCCCGATGGCGAAAGTGGGCCGAGGTCGACCGCGTCGCGCGTCCGAAAGCGTCGCTGTACGAAAGCCTGCAGCTGATGATGCACGAGCTGTCGTCGCGACCGGAGTCGGTCGAACTGGTCGTCGCATCGGGCCTGCTGACACTGGCGTCGGCCGAGTCGGGTGCGAATGTCTGCACCCACCTGATCGCGCAGGCAGCGACGGTCGAACGGGACGTGCGCACCGGAGATCTACTGGTCAAGCTGCCGTCGAACGGTCGGCCGCGGCTCGAGGACACCCAGCTTCTCGCCGGACGGCCGGGTTTCGACGCGTCCAGGTCCACGGATCTGCAGCAAATTCTCACCGCCCGCGTCGCGTCGCCCGTGTCCGCCGAGATCGTTCCGTTTCTGTCGGAGTGGGCCGAGGCGACGCTCGCGTTTCCGGTCGACGTGCGGCCGGACCTCGACAGGCCGTCGACGTTCGCGACCGCGGATCGAGCGAGTCTGACGGTCTCGCCTGCACTCGTTCTCCGCAAGCGTGATTCGTTCGCGCTGCGTGACTACTACGAGCAGATGATCGCCGATCTCGAAAGGTCCGACGACGGCGTGCCGCTCGGCCTCGCTCAGCTGGTCGAACCCATCGAGCCCGCAGATCGGCTGGCATGGTTGTCGCGCAGCTCGAACAGCAGGGGCGTCCCTGCAAGTTCCGCTCCCGGGTCGGGTGACGCCGCGTCGATCGCCGAGGATCCGCTGTTTCCGCTGCCCGCCAACGCCGAACAGTCACAGATCGTTCGACGTCTCGGCCTCGACAGCGGGGTGGTCGTCGAAGGGCCGCCCGGGACGGGCAAGACGCACACCATCGCCAACCTGCTGTCCGCATTGCTCGCGCGTGGGCAGCGCGTGCTGGTGACGAGCGAGAAGTCCCAGGCGTTGCGCGTGTTGAGGGACAAGCTGCCACCCGAACTGCAAGAACTGTGCGTGGCAATCACGGATCTGTCCCGTGGCGGTGCGGAGGAGCTCAGCCGAAGCGTGTCTCGGATCGCCGACCGCAAGGCGTCGTACAACGAGGTCGACGAGTCGGAGAAGATCGCATCGCTGCGTGCCCGGCGCGACGAGGCAGTGGCGAGGCGTGCGGCCCTGCTGCAGTCGGTGTCCGAACTGCGTGACGCCGAAACCGTCGTTCACCCGTTCGTCTCCGACGGGTTCGACGGCACGGCGGCGGCCGTCGTCCGCAAGATGGTCCTGACGCAGGAGGCGCACGAATGGCTGCCCGGCCCGCTGTTCACGGATCGGCCGCCGTTGACCGGCACCGAGGTCGAGAATCTCCGCACTCTCATCGCGACAGCCCCGGACGGGCGCACGCGTCGAGCTCGCCAGTCACTGCCTCGCCTCGACACGGTTCTGCCCAACTCGGCCGAGCTGCGGTCGCTGTGCCAACGCGCGAACGCGCACGTGGCCACGGGTTCCGAGCAATCGACGCACCTCGTCGAGTTCCTCGGCGGGGTCGATCCGGCTGCTGCGTTCGAGATCAGGCGCCTCTGTGAGGAATTGGACGCGCGCGTGCGAGAGGTGTCCGAACTCGACGCCGTCTATCGGCAACTGACCGATTCGGTGTTGTCCGGTGAGTCGGCCCACCTGTGGTCGCGGGTCAGTGGCATCGTCTCGATGGTCGACACCGCCGCGCGGGCCGATCGTTTCGTCGGAGCCCACGACGTGCAGTGTTCGACGACCACCACCGCGGCGTTGCACGCGATGGAATCCCTTGCCGTGGCGCTCGAATCGGGAATCGAATGGAAGTCCCGGTTCCGCAGGAGCGCGCAACAGAAGGCCGTCGAAGAACTGGGAATCACGGCCTCCGTCGACGGTCTGCCGCCGACGACTGCTCTTGCGGCACGTCTTGTCGCCGAACACATTCGAGCGCTGCACATCGTTGCGACTGCCGCCGTCCTGCTGGCGGATCTGCGAATCTCGGTGTCCACGGAGGGTTCTCGTTCGAGACAGGTCAACGACCTCGGGCTCGTCACCAGTCAACTGACGCGCGTCTCCGGTGTGCTGCATGCTCGAGACGCCCTCGTCGAGCGGTTGTACGCGGTGTCGCCGTCGGCGCCGTGGATCAAGAGCCTCGACGACGCGTCGGCCTTCGCCGGTTCTGCTGGGGCCATCGCGACGCGCATCGATGCCGACGTGGCCCGCGCGGAGCTCGATCGAGCAATGTATTCGCTTGCGACACAGATCGATTCCGGACCCTCACCGGAAGGGACGGCTCTGGTTTCGGCGTTGGGCGACGCGGACGAGGACGCCGTCGCAGCGGCCGTCGTCGCCTACAACGCGGCATGCCTGGAGCAGGAGGATCAGCAGAAGCAGGACGAGCTCGCAGCCACGCTGTCCGAGGCGGCGCCCGCACTGTACGAACTCGTCGTCGACACGGCAGGCAATTCGGACTGGGACGAACTCAGCTGGCAGATGTCGAAGGCGTGGGCGTGGCGACGGGCTCGCGAATGGGTGACCGAGCAACACGAGGCCGGTCTGGAGCTGAAGCTCGAAGCGGAACTGAACGCCGCCGACGCCGATCTGAGCTACCTCACCGGCCGGCTTGCGGCAGCGATGGCCTGGCGGGACTGCCTCGAACGCATGACTGCCGTGGAAGTGCGTGCGCTGCAAACGTATCGAGAACACGTCTCCGCGATCGGAACGGGTGCGGGCCGCTACGCCGAGACCTTCCGAAGTGCCGCGCGGTCGGCGATGGGCGACGCGCAGACCGCGGTACCCGCATGGGTGATGCCGCTGCAGCAGGTGCTGGCGTCGATCCCTCCCATTCGGAACAGCTTCGACGTCGTCATCGTCGACGAAGCGAGCCAGGCCGACATCGCCAGCCTGTTCCTGCTCTACCTCGCGCCGCGGGTCATCGTCGTCGGCGACGACCGGCAATGCGCACCTGCCGACGTGCCGCAGTCAGGGACGCTCGAGGACGTCTTCACTCGTCTCGACGCGTACCTACCGGACCTTCCCGAACATGTACGTGCGACGCTCACGCCACGGTCGAGTCTGTTCTCGATGCTGCGGACGCGCTTCGGACAGGTCGTCCGACTGCGAGAGCATTTCCGTTCGATGCCCGAGATCATCAACTGGTCGTCGCAGCAGTTCTACGGCGACTCCCCACTCGTTCCGGTGCGGCAGTTCGGTGCGGATCGACTTCCACCGCTGCGTCATACCTTCGTGCCCGATGCCGAGGCAGTCGGGTCGGGGACGTCTCTCGTCAACCGAACCGAAGCGCTCGCCATCGTCGGCCAGATCGTGAAATGTCTCGCGGATCCGGTGTACGACGGCATGACGTTCGGCGTCGTCGTTCTGCAGGGCACGTCCCAAGTCGACGAGATCAGGAACGAACTGATCAAACGCATCGGCATCGAACAGTGGGAGGACCGGCGTCTGCGCATCGGCACGCCACCGGACTTCCAGGGCGACGAGCGCAACGTGGTCATGCTGTCGATGGTCGTCGCGCCGACGCAGAATTTCGTGGCGCTGACGGCGAATCAGTACAAGCGACGGTTCAACGTGGCTGCGTCGCGCGCCAAGGACCAGCTGTGGCTTTTCCATTCGGTGACGGTGGACCGTCTCAAGCGAGCGGACCTGCGCAACTCGTTGCTCAGCTACATGGCGTCGGCGTCCCCGGCGCCCGCCGATCCGATGCCGGAGGGCGTCACCGCCGACACGCGTCGTTCCGAGTTCGACACGATCTTCGAGCAGCAGGTGTTCGTCGAACTCCGTGACCGCGGGTTCCACGTCAACCCGGGTGTCGTCGTCAACAATCGACGTATCGACCTCGTCGTGACCGGGCGGTCCGCACGACTCGCCGTCGAGTGCGACGGCGACGTCGTGGTGGCGACGCCGGAACGCCGATCGGCCGACCTGCAACGCGAGCAGGAACTCAAGCGGTGCGGGTGGACGTTCTGGCGGGTGCGCGAGTCCGAGTACTGGCTCGACCCGGAGGCCGCGATGAGCAGCCTGTGGACCACGTTGGCGTCACTGGGCATCGAACCGAACACCGTCTCGATCGACGCTGCCACCCCGGCCTCGGACTGGTCACCCGTCGATCTCGATCCTCCCCAGGACGAACTGTTCGGTGACGTGCCGCTGCCGAATCGCCGCCCGTCGGTAGGCGAGATACGGGCCGAGGCATGGAACGGGTGGCTGGGGGCCGGAGACCCTGCACCAGCACGGGGCGCCGACGTCAGCCCCGAGATGTGGACCGTACCGTCGGAATCGAACGGGTCGAAAGAATTGCCGGTGAACGGTTTCCACGATGGGGGAACCGACAGACGCCCGTGATTGACGCGCGGTGGCGGTGGGTACCGTGGAACTTCAGTGCCGTCCGTCGTCGAAGGAGCTGTTCATGTCGCGAGTCGTGGTATTCGGAGGTCATGGGAAGGTGGCGCTTCGAGCGGCGCCGCTCCTCGTGGGGGCCGGTCACGAGGTCGGGGCCATCGTGCGGAACCCGGATCACGTCGGTGACGTAGCCGACGCGGGTGCGACGCCCATCGTCGCCGACATCGAGTACCTGGACGTCGCCAAGATCGCAGCGCTGATCGAGGGATACGACGTCGTCGTCTGGTCTGCCGGTGCAGGAGGCGGCGATTCGAAGCGGACGTACGCGGTGGATCGTGACGCTGCCATTCGGTCGATGGACGCTGCAGGACGTGCGGGTATTTCGCGCTACGTCATGGTGTCCTACTTCGGTGCAGGTCTCGATCACGGTGTGGATTCGGGGAATTCGTTCCACGCATACGCGCAGGCGAAAGCGGAGGCGGACGACTACCTGAAGTCGACCTCGCTCGAGTGGACCATTCTCGGGCCGAGCGCGCTGACTCTCGACCAGGGCACCGGGTTGATCGACACGAAAGAAGCCGGGGCGACAGGCGGTTCCGTCACTCGCGACGACGTCGCTGCCGCCGTGGTCGCTGCGATCGCAAGCCCAGGAACCATCGGCCGGTTCATCGAGTTCGACAACGGCTCGACCCCGATCGCCGAAGCGTTGGGTTGACCCGCCCAGACCCCAGAAGCCGATCGCTAGGCTTGCATCTCCTCGAGCTCCATGCCCTTCGTCTCGGGGATCTTGGATTTCACGAAGAAGAACGACACCGCAGCCATCACCGCGAAGAAGCCGTAGATCACCCACAGGCCGACCGCCTGCGTCAGCGGCGGAAAGGCCAGCGTCACAGCGAAATTCGCGGTCCAGTTGGCCGCGGTACCGATGCCGAGGGCCACTGCGCGCATCCGGTTCGGGAACATCTCGCCGAGCAGAACCCACATGATCGGACCCCAGGTGGCGGCGAAGAAGATGACGAACAGATTCGCACCGACGAGCGCGATGGCTCCCCACGGGCTGGGGAGTGACACGTCGTCGCCGCTGCCGATCTGCTGCGAGAACGCGATGGCGGCCATGAGCAGACCGACGAACATTCCGGTGGATCCGGCGAGCAGCAGCTTGCGTCGACCGATGCGGTCGACGAACAGTATGGCGACGAACGTCATCGTCACGTTGATGATCGACGTGATCACGGACGTCACGAACGACTGGTCCTCGGTGAACCCGACCGACTTCCACAGCGTCGTGGAGTAGTAGAAGATCGCGTTGATGCCGACGAACTGCTGCAGCACGGCCATGATGATGCCGACCCAGACGATCGGTTGGAGCCCGAACCGCGGACCGCGAATGTCCCTGATGGAGGACCGTTCTTCCTTGCGCAGCGTCAGCCGGATCTCGTGGACACGCTCGTCGGGATGCAGCTCACCGGTGATGTTGGCGAGAATCTCGGCGGCTTCCTTGTCGAGGTGCCTGCCGACGAGGAACCGGGGCGATTCGGGAATGGTGACGGCCAACAGACCGTAGACCAGCGCGGGAACGACGCCGACGAGGAACATCCACCGCCACGCCTCCAGCCCCCACCACAGATCGTTCGACGCACCGTCCGCGGCGCCCTGAAGCAACGCGTCGGACAGAAGGGCCGCGAAGATACCGACGGTGATCGCGAGCTGCTGCAACGAGGCGAGGCTGCCGCGCCATTTCGCCGGCGCGATCTCCGAGATGTACGCGGGAGCGATGACGGATGCGATGCCGATCCCGAGGCCACCGAGGATGCGCCACAGCATCAGGTCGGGGACGCTGAACGCAAGGCCGGACCCGAGCGACGAAATCGTGAACAGCGCCGATCCGAGGACCATCACCTTCTTGCGTCCCCACCGATCGGCGAGCGAGCCGGCGAACCATGCGCCGACGGCACATCCCACGAGTGCGATGGCGACGACGAAGCCTGTGGTGAACGATCCGAGCGAGAATCGTCCTTCGATGGCGTCGACAGCACCGTTGATGACCGAGCTGTCGAAGCCGAACAGGAAACCACCGACCGCTGCGGCCACACTCACGCCGATGACCTTGGCGTTGTGATTGCCCGTGGCGGGTCGGGTCGGCTGCTCTGACATGGGGACGCACTCCTTCCCGGTCGGGAAGCTCAGCGCTCTCGGCCGCGACGAAACATGCGCGACGGATTCGGCGCGCCGACTGTCTTATGCCCGATGGTTTGCCGTGCGAAACACCGCTGTCAGGACGGAAACGGCGCGGTCATTCGAGTCGAAACGCCGAATCGGACACCGTGAAGCCGTGGCCCACCTGGTCTCGGCACGAGACCCCGGCCTTCTCGTCGACGCGGCACGACAGGCCGTTGGACTCGCCGCTGCCGGGGACGGCCAGAGTCTCGCCGTAGGCAAGTGCGCGTGCGGGGCCGTCGAACCGGTGGAAGCGCGGATCCCCCGAGCTGAGGAATCGTGCGGGTGAGCCCGCCGTGAGTTCGACGGTGTTCGGTGCGACGGTCGATCCCGGTGCGCCGCTACCCTCCACGCGCGGTGCCGTCGGCGGGAAGTCGCCATGACAGCCTGCAACCGACGTCTCGGTGACGACGATCGCGCACTCGAACTTTCCGCTGGGGCTGGTGAAGAAGTAGAAGCCGGGTTGCCCCTCGTATGCGGAGGCATCGGCGGTCGGCGGGGCTTTCGACGTGGTGGTCGGGGCGGTCGACGACGTGGTCGTGGTGGTCGGTGCCTGCGTCGTCGTGACCGGTGGTGTCGACGGTGTCGTGGTTCGAATCACCGACGGTGGATTCGTGTCGACGGTGGCGAGCGGGGCCGTCGCGCTGCCGTCGACGCTGGAGCTGCATCCGGCGAGGACCAGCAGAAACAGGGCTGCGGTGGAACGACCGAGTGCCCGGCGTCGATACATCGTCACAGCTTAGACAAGTCGTCACGTCTCACGAAGTTGGTACGTTGGCGAGCGTCGGCCAGAAAGGGGAGGTGTCATGATCGAGGTCGAAACCACAGGTGAGGCGACGCGGTCGGTCGACACTGCGTACGGGGGAGCCATCGGGTATCGCGACGGCGACGTCTTCGCATGGAAAGGCATTCCGTACGCGGCCGCTCCCGAGGGACACTTGCGTTTTCGGGCACCACGCCCCCCGCAGCCGTGGACGGAACCACGCGAGTGCCGTTCGTTCGGTGCGATCGCACCCCAGAGTCGGAACGGTCCGGTTCCCATCGACCAGGCCATCCCGATGTCCGAGGACTGCCTGTCCTTGAACATCTGGGCCCCCGAGCCGGATGGCACACCGCGACCGGTCATGGTGTGGATTCACGGCGGCGCGTACTCGATCGGGTCGTCGGCGCAGAGCGTGTACGACGGCAGAAATCTCGCCGAACTGGGAGATCTCGTCGTCGTCACGATCAACTATCGGCTCGGTGCGTTCGGATTCCTCGACCTGTCGTCGTTCACGACCGAGGACGCGGTGTTCGAGACCAATCTCGGACTGCGGGATCAGATCGCCGCGCTCGAATGGGTGCAGCAGTGCATCGCGGCGTTCGGCGGAGACCCGGAACAGGTCACGGTGTTCGGCGAATCGTCCGGCGGCGCGTCGATCACGACGCTGATGACGTCGCCCAAGGCGGACGGCCTGTTCTCGCAGGCCATCGTGCAGAGTGCGCCGTCGACGTCGGTGTACGGCCCCGAACGCGCCGCCGTCGTCGCGTCCCGGTTCCTCGAGCTGATCGACGTCACCCCGGATCGCATCGACGAGCTGTTGTCGATGGACTTCAGGAAGCTCGTCGCAGCGGGAGACACTCTTTGCTACGAGATTCCGACGCGGTCGCCCGGCACCCTGGGGCTCGCACCCGTCGTCGACGGCGATGTCGTTCCTCGCTATCCGGTGGCTGCCTTCCAGAAGGGCCACGCTCATCGAATTCCGTTGATCATCGGCACCAATCACGACGAAGCCTCGATCTTCCGGTTGATGAAGTCACCGTTGATGCCGGTCACGTCCGACACGGTCTCCGAGATGTTCCGTGCCATCGCCAACGACCATGCCGATCTCCCTGCGTTTCGCGTCGCCGAGATCATGTCCGCCTATCCCGACAGATCCAAACCTGCCGGGGCACTGGCGATGTCGCGAGATGCCGGGTTCCGCATGCCGAGCCTGTGGATCGCCGACGCGCACAGCCGCCACGCTCCGGTCTGGATGTACCGCTTCGATCATGCGACCCCGATGCTCAGAGCTGCGCGCATCGGGGCCGGACATGCCACCGAATTGCCGTACGTCTTCGGCAATTTCGGGACTCTCAATCGCGATCCGACGTTCTGGCTCGGTGGCCGGAAGTCGGCGACGGCGGTGTCGGCGCGAATCATGAAGCGGTGGGTCGCGTTCGCGCGTCACGGAGTACCCGCCACACTCGACGGAGCCAAGCACTGGGCGCCGTACACCGAACCCACGTGGTCGACGCTGGTGATCGACTCGCAGGACCAGCTCGTCGACGACCCGGACAGCGCCATGCGAGCCGCATGGGGCGACAAGGTTCTCGGCTTCAGCTGAGCTCCTCCGAAACTCGCGGTTAGCTGTCGGTGGTTCGGGTTACGTTCAGAGCGTGCTGTTCACACGAATCGTCGACACGTCCGTGGCAGTGGGTGCAACGCGGTCGCGCAAGGCGAAGACCGAGGCATTGCAGACGCTGCTGGCCGATCTCCGACCCGACGAGGTCGAGACCGTCGTCGCGTGGCTGTCCGGTGAGATGACGCAGGGCCGCATCGGTATCGGCTGGCGCACACTGTCGGACATCGAGGCCGATCCCGTCGAGCAGCCGGTGCTCACGATCGCCGAAGTCGACGACGCGATCGGTGCGGTGGCGTCGACCTCGGGTTCCGGTTCGACGAAACGACGCCGAGACCTGCTCGCAGAATTGTTCGGCCGGTCCACCCGGGGCGAGCGGGACTTCCTCGTCCGGTTGATGACGGGCGAACTACGCCAGGGCGCACTGGAAGGCGTCATGACCGACGCCATCGCGAAGGCTGCAGGGTTGCCGCTCGAACCCGTCCGACGCGCGTTCATGCTGTCCGGCCGTCTGTCGGTGACGGCAACCGCCGCGTTGTCGGGCGGCGAGCAGGCGCTCGCCGAGTTCGTCCTGACGGTCGGCAGACCGATTCGCCCGATGCTCGCGTCGCCCGCCGAAACGCTGGCGGGGGCGTGGACCGAGTTCGGCGGCGATGTGAGCGTCGAATACAAACTCGACGGCGCCCGAATCCAGGTGCACCGATCGGGTGACGAGGTGCACGTCTACACACGGACGCTGCGGGAGATCACGTCCGGCGTCCCGGAACTCGTCGAGCTGATTCGTGAATTGCCCTGTACCAGTGTGGTTCTCGACGGAGAGACGCTGGCACTGACGGACAGCGGGCGACCGAGGCCGTTCCAGGAGACGATGAGTAGATTCGGGGCCGACAGCGCACACGACCTCCTGCTGCATCCGTACTTCTTCGACTGCATCCACCTCGATGGCGTCGACCTGCTCGACGAGCCCCTCGAGCGAAGGCTCGACGCTCTGGACCGCGTCGCGCCGCAGCATCGGATACCGGCACTCCTTCGCCCCGACGCAGACTCCGCCGCAGCGCATTTCGACGCAGCCCTCGACGCAGGACACGAGGGTGTCATGGTGAAGGCCTTGTCCTCGTCGTACGCGGCGGGCAGGCGCGGCAGAACTTGGCAGAAGGTCAAACCCGAGCACACACTCGACCTCGTCGTCCTCGGTGCGGAGTGGGGGTACGGCAGGCGGACGGGCTGGCTGTCGAACCTTCACCTCGGTGCGCGGGACCCCGACGGTGGCCCGCCGATCATGGTCGGCAAGACGTTCAAGGGTCTCACCGACGCGTTGCTGCAGTGGCAGACCGACGAGTTTCCGAAGCACGAACGCAGCCGTGACGACCACACCGTGTACCTCGAACCCGACCTGATCGTCGAGATCGAGCTCGACGGTGTTCAGGTCAGCACGCGCTATCCCGGCGGCGTCGCGCTCAGGTTCGCGCGGGTGTTGCGCTACCGGCCCGACAAGACGCACGCCGAAGCCGACACGATCGAGGCCGTCAGAGCGCTGTTGCCGACGCAGAGCCGCTAGTTACAGAGCTGAAACCAACCGGGCCATGTTGTAACACGATTGCACCGACACGCATCCCGCCGAGTGTTTATGTTGAGGAGGCCAGCCAGCCGAGGATGGAGTGACGCATATGTCGACGGTTCGAGCGGCCTTGGTCCAGACCACCTGGACAGGCGACAAAGAAACGATGATCAAGGCGCACGAGGACTACGCCAGAAGCGCCGCCGAGCAAGGCGCGAAGGTCATCTGTTTCCAGGAATTGTTCTACGGCCCGTACTTCTGTCAGCTGCAGGATGCATCGTTCTACGACTACGCCGAATCCGTACCCGGTCCCACCGTGGACAGGTTCGCCGCGCTGGCAGAAGAACTCGGCATCGTCATGATCCTGCCGGTGTACGAGCAGGAGATGCCCGGCGTTCTGTACAACACCGCTGCCGTCGTCGACGCCGACGGCCGATACCTCGGCAAGTATCGCAAGCACCACATTCCGCACGTGCGCGGCTTCTGGGAGAAGTTCTACTTCCGCCCGGGGAACGTCGGGTGGCCGGTCTTCGACACCGCGGTCGGTCGCGTCGGCGTCTACATCTGCTACGACCGGCATTTCCCCGAAGGATGGCGCGCCCTCGGCCTGGCAGGCGCGGAGATCGTGTTCAACCCGTCGGCGACGTCTCGTGGTCTGTCGAACTACCTGTGGAAGCTGGAGCAGCCTGCTTCTGCGGTCGCCAACGAGTATTACGTCGGTGCGATCAATCGCGTCGGCGTCGAAGCGGATTTCGGCGACGACGACTTCTACGGCACCAGCTATTTCGTCGACCCCGAGGGCTCGTTCGTCGGAGAGGTCGCGTCGGACACCGAGCCCGAACTCCTCGTCCGTGACCTCGACATGGATCTGATCAAGGTCGTGCGTGACCGCTGGGCTTTCTACCGCGATCGCAGACCCGACGCCTACAGGCCCCTGGTGGAGCCATGAGGACGGTGGAATCGTGACGACCTTCGTCCACGGCGGCACCGTCGTTTCCCCGACGGGGTCGCAGCTACTCGACGTCCTGATCGACGGTGAGTCGATAGTGGCTGTGCTGCAACCCGGTTCGACCGCGTTGGGCGCCGATCTGACGCAGTCGGCCGACGTCGTAATCGACGCCTCGGGAAAGTACGTGCTTCCCGGAGGGGTCGACGGCCACACCCACATGGAGATGCCGTTCGGCGGGACGTTCGCGTCGGACACGTTCGAGACGGGAACGCGAGCCGCCGCGTGGGGAGGCACGACGACCATCGTCGACTTCGCGATTCAGACTCCGGGACAACGAGTTCAGGACACACTGGCGCAGTGGCACGACAAGGCTGCCGGATCGTGTGCTATCGACTACGGCTTCCATCAGATCGTCGGCGACGTCGACAGCGATTCGCTGAAAGCCATGAGCGAACTCGTCGCCGAGGGTGTCACGAGCTTCAAACTGTTCATGGCGTACCCCGGTGTCTTCTACTCCGACGACGGCAAGATCCTGCGCGCGATGCAGGCCGCAGCCGACACCGGTGCACTGCTGATGATGCACGCGGAGAACGGAATTGCGATCGACGTGCTGATCGAGCAGTCGGTGGCGCGGGGCGACACGGCGCCGTACTTCCACGGAACCAGCAGGCCGTGGCAGCTGGAGGAGGAAGCCACCCACCGCGCGATCATGCTCGCGAACGTGACCGGTGCGCCGCTCTACGTCGTGCACGTCTCGGCGAAGCAGGCGCTGGAACAGATTGCGCACGCACGAGGCAACGGACAGAACGTGTTCGGTGAAACGTGCCCTCAGTATTTGTACCTGTCGCTCGAAGAGCAGTTGGGCGCACCGGGTTTCGACGGGGCGAAGTGGGTGTGCTCGACGCCACTGCGGTCTCGCGCCGAGGGGCATCAGGATGAACTGTGGCGCTATCTGCGCACCGGAGACGTCTCGACGGTCAGTACCGACCACTGCCCGTTCTGCATGAAGGACCAGAAGGAACTCGGTCTCGGCGACTTCTCGAAGATTCCCAACGGAATCGGATCCGTCGAGCACCGCATGGATCTGATGTACCAGGGCGTCGTGAGCGGAAAGATCGGTCTCGAGAAATGGGTCGAGGTGTGCTGTACGACGCCGGCGCGCATGTTCGGCATGTACCCGAAGAAGGGCATCGTCTCACCGGGCGCCGACGCCGACCTCGTGATCTACGACCCCGACGGGCACACGAGCATCGGCCTTGGAAAGACCCATCACATGAACATGGACTACTCGGCCTACGAGGGTTTCGAGATCGACGGTCACGTCGACACCGTCATCTCGCGGGGCAGGGTGATCGTCGACCACGGCGACTACCTCGGCCGCCCAGGGCATGGGCGGTTCGTCAAGCGGTCACTGGCACAGAAGCTGTTGTGAGACATGGACATCGGGGTTGTTCTGCAATGCACGCCACCGGCGTCGAGCGTCATCGACCTCGCGTGTCGCGCCGAGAGGCACGGCTTCTCGCATGTGTGGACGTTCGACTCGCATCTGCTGTGGCAGGAGCCGTACGTCATCCACAGTCGGATCCTCGCGGAAACTCGTCACGTGATGGTCGGTCCCATGGTCACCAACCCCGCAACCCGCGACTGGACCGTCACAGCGTCGACGTTCGCGACGCTCAACGAGATGTTCGGCAACCGGACGATCTGCGGAATCGGCCGCGGTGACTCGGCCGTCCGAACCCTCGGGGAGAAGCCGACGACGCTCGCGACCCTGCGCGAGGCGGTCCGTGTGATTCGAGAATTGGCCAACGGACGGTCCGTCTCCCTGGGGGACACGACGGTCCAGTTACCGTGGGCGCAGGAATCGACGCTCGATATCTGGGTGGCCGCGTACGGCCCGAAAGCGCTCGCCCTGACCGGGGAGATCGCCGACGGCTACATATTGCAGCTCGCGGACCCGGACATCGCGTCGTGGATGATCGGTCGCGTACGTGCGGCCGCCGAGTCGGCCGGGCGGGACCCGTCGACGATCTCGTTCTGCGTCGCCGCACCCGCGTACGTGACCGACGGCAGCGCCGACGCCCTGGCCCATGCCCGCGACCAGGTTCGGTGGTTCGGCGGCATGGTCGGCAATCATGTCGCCGACATCGTCGCGCGGTACGGACACCACGGCGGTGTGCCCGACGCACTCACCGACTACATCGACGCGCGCACCGGCTACGACTACAGCGAGCACGGCAGGGCAGGCAACACGCACGCGGAGTTCGTGCCCGATTCGGTGATCGACCGGTTCTGTGTGCTCGGCAGTCCGGCCGATCATCTCGCGAGGCTGAAGGAGCTGAGCACGCTCGGCGTCGATCAGTTCGCCGTTTATCTGCAGCACGACGCCAAGGCCGCGACGCTGGAGGCCTACGGGGAGGCAGTAATCCCCCTCGTGCGTGCGAATGTATAGCCCTCTATACATTCGCGCGCACGTGCGACGAAGTCGCCTACAAGACCGCCCCGGGATTCAGGATGCCGTCCGGATCGAGGGCGGTCTTGATGCGCTGCGTCAGCTGCATGACGTCGTCACCCACCTGATCGGGAAGCCACGCCTTCTTCAGCCGACCGACGCCGTGTTCGCCGGTGATCGTGCCGCCCAGCGAAATGGCCAGATCCATGATGGCGCCGAACGCGACGTTCGCTCGACGCTCCATGTCGGAATCGGACGGGTCGAACACGATGAGCGGGTGCGTGTTTCCGTCACCCGCGTGCGCGATGACGGCGACCAGAACGTCGTACTTCTCGGAGATTCGTTCGATCCCCTCGACGAGATCCGGCAGCGCGGGTAACGGAACGCCGACGTCCTCGAGCAGTAGGCTGCCGAGTCGTTCGACGGCTGGGATAGCGAAACGTCGTGCAGCAGCGAATGCTTCGCCTTCCTCGGGGTCGTCGGTAGTGAAGACGTCCGCTGCGCCAGCTGCAGTGCACGCGTCGGCCATGATCTCGATTTCCCGCGCACGGTCGGCGCCGGGGGAGTCCGACCGTGCGATCAACATCGCCTGCGCGTCACGGTCGAGGCCCATGTTCATCGCGTCCTCGACGGCGCCGATCGACGCGCGGTCCATGAACTCGAGCATCGCCGGACGCAGTGATCGAGTGATCGCGAGGATGGCCGTCGTCGCATCCCGCACCGACGAGAACGAGGCGACGACGGTGCTCGCCGGTGGCTGCGCCGGAATGAGCCGCACCGTGACCTCGGTGATGATGCCGAGCGTGCCCTCGCTGCCGATGAACAGTTTCGTGAGTGACAGTCCCGCAACGTCTTTCAGTCGCGGTCCGCCGAGTCTGACCGCGGCCCCGTCGGCCAGCACCACTTCGAGTCCGAGCACGTAATCGGTCGTCACGCCGTACTTGACGCAGCACAGGCCGCCCGCGTTGGTGGCCGCGTTCCCGCCGATCGAACACATCTCGAACGACGACGGATCGGGCGGATACCAGAGCCCGTGTTCGGCAGCGGCCTTCTTGACCTCCGCGTTCAGCAGACCGGGCTGCACGACGGCGACGCGTGTCACCGGGGCGACGCTGATGTCGCGCATGAGTTCGGTCGTCAGCACGATACCGCCGTCGACAGCCGTTGCGCCACCGGACAATCCGGATCCGGCACCTCGCGGTACGACGGGAATGCGGTGCGCGCTCGCCCATTTCATGACGCTCTGCACGTCCGAGGTGGAACGCGCACGCACCACGGCGAGCGGTGTTCCCGCATCCGGATCCTTGGCCCAGTCCTGGCGGTAGCGTTCCGTCACGTCCGGGTCGACGAGGACGGCCCCGTCCGTCAGCAGGTCCTGCAGCTCGGTGAGGGCCGCGTCGAAAGAGTTGCTCATGTGAAGAAACACTATGGGCCGACGCGGCGCCGCGTCACTGGTTTCGCTGCAACGTCAGTTCGGCGAGCCGAGTGGCGGCCGCGCACGGGTCGCCCGCGCCGCTGCGGTACTGCACCCACCAGGTGATCGTTCCCGAGTACGCGGCGGTGATGCCACACGACGCCGCATCGCCGGGTCGCCTGGACAGGAACGCGGTGGCACCGGCCACCGACACGTCTTCGACGGCGTATCCGATCTCCTGCGACAGAGTCTTCTCGCGTCCGAGCGAATTGGTCTCGAACCACGCGAACGTCACGTCGACTGCTCCCGCCGGCCCGGATCCGTCCCACATGCAGACCGCCCCGAAGAAGTACTGGTAGACCCCGTCGGCCTGTACGGTCTCGGCGATCTTGTCGTCCGGGACGGCGGTGCATTCCTGAAGGAGCTTCGCGAAGTCGGCGTCGGCGTCGCCTGCATACCCTTCTGCCGTCGGCGTGCCGGTGACGGCAGTGCTGCAGCCGGCGAGCAGTGCGACGGCCGACACCGCCGCCGCGAGTGCACGTCTCCTACTTCGCATTGGCGACCACCGCTCGCGCCAGGTCGCCGACGATGTCGCAGATCTCGCGCGTCGGTGTCGCGTACACGTAGTTCACGGACCAGTGGATGAACCCGTCGCCGGACTCCACGCCGACCTCGCACGAGTAGTCGTCGGCTCGCGCGCTGAATCCGGGATGTCCGTCGATGTCGAAGGCGCGTATCTCGCGTCCGATCCGTCCCGCCACGGTCCGTTCGCGAGCGATGGGACTGCCTCGATACCACGTGAACATCGCGTACGCCCCGCTGTCGGAGGCCTCGAAGCGGCAGCGAATTCCGTTCCTGGACACCGCGGCGAGGCCGGGCACCCCGGTGATGTCGACGACCTGCTCGTCGGTCACGGAACCGCATTCGCCGACGAAGAGTTCCTCGCTGACGGGCGCGGGTGCCCGAGTGGTCGTGGCCGTGGGGGAGGGGTCGTCGGCCGAGTGTCCGCATCCGGCTGCGGCCAGCGCCAGGACGCTCAGGCCGATGCGAATTCCAGGCTTCCCCACGAGCAGTGACCCTACCGAGTCGAGAATGAATTCGCCCGGTTCCCACAGTGCGGAGCAAGTCCCAATAGTCACACCCGTCACTTCTGTTACCCGATCGATGCGTGCGTGACACGGAATCGTGCGGCTGCGGGGTCTAGCGTCCCAGCCAGTGGACTTGAAGGAGGCCCAACATGATGAATCCGCACAGCACGTCGTGGGATTACGTGGCCGCGATGTTCTCGTACGAATTCCAAGGCGGCGGAATCGATTACGACACCCTCGAAACGCTGCACCGCGGTGACGTCCATGAGTGGGTGGAGGCGCTGGAACATTCGGGGTTGTTCGACCGACCCACGATCGCCGACGCGGAAGCTCAGTGGAAGCACCGCCCTCGGCTCCTGCTCGACATCCTGCTGCTCGACGCGGACGAGATGACCAGGAAGCGCTGCGACATGGCGTGGTCCTCGCTCGACCGCCTCGCGCCGTTCGCGCAGTCGGGCTAGATCCGTTCCTGCCGATCGCCGTCGACCACCAGCACCTGGTCGTCGTCGAGGGTGACGAACGGAGTTCCGTCGCGCCGGTAGCGCTCGACCATCGTCGCACCGGAATTCGTGTCGTCGAGAATCGATCCGTAGTGCGGGATCAGGGACGTCTCGACGAAGCCGAGTCCGTCCCAGATCACGTCGCCGCCGGTAGTCGGGTGCACGTCGGCGGGATCGTCGGCAGTCTCGATGCCCCGCAACGACGTCGACGCGACGCACGCGCCCGCGCTGTAACCGCCGTAGACGAGCCGGCCGTCACGGACGCGTCGTGCAATCTCGTTCTCGGCGCCCGACAGGGCGAGGCGAGAGCGCAGCACGAAGGTGTTGCCGCCTCGAACCCATACGGCACTGACCGAATCGAGCATGGCGGCAATGGCTTTCGTGCTTCCGCGTAGGTCCAGCTCCTCGGGCTCGAATCCGAGTTCGCGCAGGCTGCGAAATTCGCTCGTCACCGCCGACGCGCGTGCCGCGTCCGGCCAGCTGTCGCACGCGTTCGCGATCACCGCGATGCGTCCTGGTGTGCCCGTCATGTCGACGAACGTGTCCGGGTGCGCGCCGAATCGATACGACGCCAGAAACAACTTCACGCGTCGTTCTCTTCGCTGAGACGTCGAAGACCCGTCCGAATCGCGTCCGCGGTCTCCTCCGGCCGACGCGAACGCCGTGTCACGAATCCTGTCGCGAACCGGAGTTTGTCTCCCGTCCACCGTGGGACGACGTGCAGATGCGTGTGAAACACGGTCTGAAACGCGGCCTTGCCGTCGTTGACGACGAGGTTCGCGCCGTCGGCACGAAGGTCGGATCTGCGCATCGCGCGAGAGAGCTGTTGCCCGGCCGCGAACACGGACGCGCCCAGCGACGGCTCCAGATCGTCGAGGTCGGACGCATGTGTCTTCGGCACCACCAACACGTGGCCGCGCGCGATCGGGCGGATGTCGAGAAAGGCGAGCACCGAGTCGGTCTCCAGAACTCGCGTTGCGGGGGCATCACCCGACACGATGCAGCAGAACACGCAGTTGTCCACGGCCAACACTGTAGGTGCACACCCTGGCTTATGATGTCGATCACACAACCCCGTCGAGCTGCACGTCACGCCGTTTCGGATTCGATTCAGACCGCGAAATGCTGTGGCGTGGGTTACCTGAGGGCTGCCTACTCTGGCTATCATCAGTCTCCTCGTGCCTTGACGCTGGGCGCCGCCTGTTCGCCGCACGGTTACCCCCGTTCGCCGAACCGCAGGCACCATTCACTTTTTTACGGAAGTCGGAGAATTGGATACATCGCACAGCACAGAGAACGGGACGAGCGGCCATGTGACGACGCGCGTCGGCGTCGTCCGCGAGTCGGGTGACGGCGAGCGTCGTGTGGCGCTGGTTCCCAAGGTCGTGTCCTCGCTGGTAGGCAAGGGTGTACACGTCGTCGTCGAGTCGGGCGCTGGTGTACAGGCCCTGATTCCGGACGAGTTGTACGCGGCGGCGGGCGCGGAGATCGGTGATGCGTGGTCGGCGGATGTCGTGGTCAAGGTCGCGCCTCCCACCGATGCGGAGATCGCGAAGCTCCCGTCGGGTTCGACGTTGATCGGTTTCCTCGCGCCGCGTAACGCGGACAACAAGATCGGCGCGTTGGGCGCTGCGGGTGTGCAGGCGTTCGCCGTCGAGGCCATTCCACGCATTTCACGTGCACAGGTGATGGACGCGTTGTCCTCGCAGGCCAATGTCGCCGGCTACAAGGCCGTGTTGCTGGCTGCGTCGGAGTCCACGCGCTTCTTCCCGATGCTGACGACCGCCGCGGGCACGGTCAAGCCGGCGACGGTGTTGGTGCTCGGTGTCGGCGTCGCGGGTCTGCAGGCGTTGGCGACGGCGAAGCGTCTCGGCGCGCGCCCGACCGGCTACGACGTGCGTCCCGAGGTGGCCGATCAGGTGCGTTCGGTGGGTGCGCAGTGGCTCGATCTGGGTATCGACGCCGCTGGTGAGGGCGGGTATGCCCGCGAACTTACCGAGGACGAGCGGGCTCAGCAGCAGCAGGCGCTCGAAGAGGCGATCAAGGGCTTCGACGTCGTCATCACGACCGCGTTGGTGCCGGGACGTCCCGCGCCGCGCCTGGTGACGGCTGCGGCGGTCGAGGGCATGAAGCCCGGCAGCGTCGTGGTCGACCTGGCTGGGGAGACCGGCGGCAACTGCGAGTTGACCGAGCCGGGGCAGACCGTCGTCAAGCACGACGTGACCATTGCGTCGCCGCTGAATCTGCCGGCGAGCATGCCCGAGCACGCCAGCGAGCTGTACTCGAAGAACGTTTCCGCGCTGCTCGAGCTGCTGTTGGACGAGAACGGTGCGGTCGCGCCCGACTTCTCCGACGAGGTGCTTGCGCAGTCCTGCGTCACACGGAAGGCCGATGCCTGATGTACACCGCTCTGCTCGCGAACATCGCGATTCTCGTATTGGCCGGCTTCGTCGGCTTCGCTGTCATCTCGAAGGTTCCGAACACGCTGCACACGCCGCTGATGTCGGGCACCAACGCCATTCACGGCATCGTCGTGCTGGGTGCGTTGATCGTGCTCGGCCGTCTTCCCGAGGACGCGTCGTGGGGTGTGCGGATCATCGCGTTCGTCGCGCTGATCTTCGGCACGCTCAACGTCGTCGGCGGCTTCCTGGTCACCGACCGCATGCTCGGAATGTTCAAGTCCAAGAAAGCACCTGCTGCTGTCGGTGAGAAGGGTGCTGATTCCTGATGAACAACCTGGTCAACATTCTCTACATCATCGCGTTCGCGCTGTTCATCTACGGTCTGATGGGTCTGACGGGCCCGAAGACGGCGGTCCGCGGTAACTGGATCGCCGCAACCGGTATGGGCATTGCCGTCGTCGCGACCCTGATCGAGGTGCGCGACGCGGCCGCGATCAACTGGATTCTCATCGCCGGTGGCCTGCTGATCGGTGTCATCCTGGGTGTTCCGCCGGCCAAGCGCACGAAGATGACGGCGATGCCGCAGCTCGTGGCCCTGTTCAACGGCGTCGGCGGCGGCACGGTCGCGTTGATCGCGTGGGCGGAGTTCATCGAGACCGACGGCTTCTCGGCGTTCCATCACGGCGAGGAGCCGACGGTGCACATCGTCGTCGGATCGCTGTTCGCCGCGGTGATCGGTTCGGTGTCGTTCTGGGGCTCGCTGGTGGCGTTCGCGAAGCTGCAGGAGTTGCTGAACAAGAACGTCGAGAAGGCGTTCGTGAAGAACGCGCGCACCTTCCAGCTGGCGAACATCGTGTTGCTGCTGGTCGCGGTCGCGATCTCGATCTACATCGGAATCAACGCGACCCCCGGTGAGGGGACGGCGTGGTGGACGATCGTCGCAGTGCTGATCGCGGCCGGTCTGATGGGTCTGTTCGTGGTGTTCCCGATCGGCGGCGCTGACATGCCCGTCGTCATCTCCCTGCTCAACGCGTTGACCGGTCTGTCTGCAGCGGCTGCGGGTCTGGCGCTGAACAACACGGCGATGATCGTCGCGGGCATGATCGTCGGCGCGTCGGGCTCGATCCTGACCAACCTGATGGCGACGGCGATGAACCGGTCCATTCCGGCGATCGTGTTCGGCTCGTTCGGCGGCGGCAGCGACGCGGCTGCCGGTGGCCCGGGCGATGCCGGTGGCACCGTCAAGTCCACCTCGGCGGCGGATGCGGCGATCCAGATGGCGTACGCGTCGCAGGTCATCGTCGTGCCCGGATACGGGTTGGCGGTCGCGCAGGCTCAGCACGCGGTCAAGGACATGGCGTCGATCCTCGAGAGCAAGGGTGTCGAGGTCAAGTACGCGATCCACCCGGTCGCTGGTCGTATGCCCGGGCACATGAACGTGCTGCTCGCCGAGGCCGACGTCGAGTACGACGCGATGAAGGAAATGGACGACATCAACGGCGAGTTCAACCGCACCGATGTCACCATCGTGATCGGCGCCAACGACGTCACCAACCCGGCGGCGCGTAACGACCCGTCCAGCCCGATTCACGGCATGCCGATTCTGAACGTCGACGAATCCCGTTCGGTCATCGTGCTCAAGCGTTCGATGAGCTCCGGATACGCCGGCATCGACAACCCGCTGTTCACCGCGGACCGCACCTCGATGCTGTTCGGCGACGCCAAGAAGTCGGTCAACTCGGTCATCGAGGAGTTGAAGGCGCTGTAATGCAGCTGCGCTGCCCGTGATGCTCCTATGAGTGTCAACTTCCGATTTTTTGTGTGAGTAGCTGGAACATTTCGCGGGCGACGGCTCGTTTGAGGCAGCGGATGATGTCGCGTTTGCTTTTGCCTTGGGCGAGTCGTTTGTCG
>NZ_QGNK01000032.1:0-47200 GCF_003336925.1 Rhodococcus sp. Eu-32
GCCCCGTATCCGTTCCGAGCGTCCCGCGTTCGAGCTGCACTACCCACACATGGTCGAACGCATGCGCTCCGAAGCCCACGTCGGACCCGGCAGCCACGGCGGACACACCACCGAAGTACTCGAACAGGCACGCCGTGCACCCATCAGTACGAGCGACCACGAGCACTCCGGCGACCCGGATCCAGGCAGGGATCTGAAGTAGCAGGTATGCGATAGACCCGAAGAGCCCCTCCCGGTACCCGGGCGGGGCTCTTCGCTTGCAAGAATCGAAACCCACGACCACATTCGGACAGCGGATTCGCACGCGATGCGGATCCGCGCGTGAAGGGAGATCCGGTGGCGTCATCGGACACCGCTGTACTCGTGACGGTCACCGGGCCGGACAAGCCTGGCGTCACGTCGGTTCTGTTCGCTGCGCTCTCACGTCACGAGGTGACCCTGCTCGACGTCGAACAGGTCGTCATCCGGGGACGCCTGACACTGGGCGTACTGCTGAACTGCCCCCGAGATCCCGAACACCTGCAGGAAGAACTCGAAGAGGCCATGTCGACGGTCGGCGTGCACGTCGACGTCGAGATCGGCGCGGACCAGAACGGCAAGCCCGGACTTCCGACACACGTCGTCGTCGTTCTGGGCCGTCCGGTCACCGCCCGCGCGTTCAGCACCCTCTCGCGGGAGCTCGCGCGGCAGGGTGCGAACATCGACTCGATTCGTGGCGTCGCCGATTACCCGGTCACCGGCCTCGAACTGCAGGTGTCGACGACCAACACCTCGCCCGACGCCGATCGTCAGCTGCGCACGGGGCTGTCCGAGATCGCCGCGGGGGTCGGTGTCGACGTCGCGGTCGAACGGGCGGGAATCGCGCGGCGTTCCAAGCGGCTCATCGTGTTCGACGTCGACTCGACGCTCGTGCAGGGTGAAGTCATCGAGATGCTTGCCGCCAAGGCCGGTCGGGAAGCCGAGGTTCGCGCGGTCACCGAATCCGCGATGCGCGGTGAGATCGATTTCACCGAATCGCTGCACCAACGCGTCGCAGCGCTGGCAGGGCTGGACGCATCGGTGATCGACGAGGTGGGCGAGGACCTCGAACTCACTCCGGGTGCGAGGACGACCATTCGAACGCTCCGCAGGCTCGGGTATTCGTGTGGTGTCGTGTCCGGTGGATTCCGTCAGGTCATCGAAGGCCTCGCACACGAACTCGAACTCGACTTCGTTCGCGCGAACACTCTGGAGATCGTCGACGGCAAGCTGACCGGCCGCGTCGTCGGCGAGGTCGTCGACCGTGCCGCGAAGGCGATCGCTCTGCGAGAGTTCGCAGCCCAGTCCGGGGTGCCGATGGAGCAGACCGTCGCTGTCGGTGACGGCGCCAACGACATCGACATGCTCACCGCGGCAGGTCTCGGCGTTGCCTTCAACGCCAAACCCGCCCTCCGCGAGATCGCCGACACGGCGATCTCGCACCCGTACCTCGACGCCGTGCTGTTCATGCTCGGCGTCACACGCGGTGAGATCGAGGCAGCCGACGCCGTCGACGGCGGTGTGCGACGCGTTCCGATCCTGTGAGCGAGTCGCCGATCGAGGACACACCGCGGAGCACGTTCGCCGAACGACACGCAGTCCTCGCGCAGGGCTACGGGGGACGGCCGGACCCCGACGACCCCGCCGATGTCCTCGCGATGCCGATCGTGCTGAACATCCCCAAGGCCGATCCGCCGCCGCGCAGCCGGTTGCTCGAAGCGGCGGCGTCGGCCTCGGTCGCACTGTGCTTCGACGAGCGCGTCGGACCGGGCGGAGAGTGGGAAGAGTCGTTCCGCGCGTGGACGTCGTCACGCATCCGCAAGGTGGCCAGGCGAGCTCGTGGGGCCCATTGGACCGCCGCGCAGGATGTGCCCGGCGTGACCGTGGACGTCGGCGACGCGCAGGCCCGTGCCCTGGTTCCCGGACGCGTCGGCGACCTCGATTCGCGGATCAGGAGACTGCAGATCGGCGGCACCGATCTGAGTCACGACGAACCGGATCGGGTGGCCGACGACCTTCCGGTGCTCTGGATCGACCCGGCGCTCGAGATGACCGTGGGAAAGGCTGCAGCGCAGGTCGGGCACGCGTCGATGCTGCTTGCCGGAACGATGTCGACCGAGCAGTGCGAAGCATGGGCGGCACGCGGTTTCGCGTGTTCGGTCCGCGACGCCGACGCCCAGCAGTGGGCGACGGCCCGCGCACTCGTCGACGCCGGTCGCGCCGCAGCCGTACGCGACGCCGGATTCACGGAGGTGGCGCCCGGTTCGATGACGGTCGTCGGCGTCGCACCCGAGATGTGGCGATAGGGTCCACCGCTTCGAAACTGGCCGTTTCTGCGGAATCCAGTGTGCTCGACACTGAATGCATGCGTACATCGAACATCTCGTCCGGATCGGCCAGGAATCTCGTACTGCGCCTCGGCGCTCTGTACATCGGACTATGGCTGTACGGGTTGTCGATGGCCGCGATGATCACGGCAGGACTCGGCCTCGACCCGTGGGACGTCTTCCATCAGGGGATCGGTTGGCACGTCGATCTGAGCTTCGGGACCATCACGGCCGTGACGGGAATTCTGGTGTTGCTGGCGTGGATTCCGTTGCGCCAGAAGCCAGGACTGGGCACCGTCAGCAACGTCGTCGTCATCGCGATCGCAGTCGACGTGTCGCTCGCGTGGTTACCCGACGTCGATTCGCTCGCGGTACGCATCCCGTTGATGTTGGCGGGCATCGTGACCAACGGCTTCGCGACGGCGTTGTACATCGGTGCGGGCATGGGGCCCGGCCCGCGTGACGGACTGATGACGGGCTTCGTGGCGCGAACGGGCCTGTCGATCCGTCTGGTTCGCACCTGCATCGAGATCACCGTCCTCGCGACGGGTTGGCTGCTCGGCGGCAACGCCGGAATCGGAACCCTGTTGTACGCCTTCGGTATCGGGCCGATCGTGCAGTTCTTCGTCCATCACCTTCCGACGCTGCGCAGCACGAGCACGGTCGAACCCGACAGCGACAGTGGCGAACCCGCATCGATGGCCGTCGCGTCGACGGGCGTGCCGTCGGCAGTGCTGGAATCGAAGACGGCGACGAATCTTTCGGCCGCCCAGGGCGGGCACGCCAGCGATACTTCGGTCGGGCCGCCGGAGTGCAGGACGAGCAGCGAACTGGCATCGTCGACGCGATGCCCGTCCGAGGCGTAGGAGCGTACGTCGCCGCCGTCCACCCATGCCTGGATGGTGCGGATCGAATCGTCGTGCCACTGGTCGGTCGTCAGTTCGTTGCCGCGTCCGTCGAACCAGACGAGATCCGGCCTGCCGCTGGGAGTATCGCGCCCGAAGAAGAATTCCTGCTGGCGCAGTGACGGGGCGCTTCGTCTGATCCGCAACAGTCGCGAGACGAACGCGAGGAGATCGCGGTCGGCGGATTCCCAGTCGATGGCCCACGACCGATCCGCGGGTGCATCCTCCGGCACGCAGTACGCATTGTTGTTGCCGCCCTGCGTGTGTCCGATCTCGTCGCCGGCCAACAGCATCGGCGTCCCGGTCGACAGGGTCAGCGTGGCGAGCAGTGCGCGGACGTGGCGGCCCCGCGCAGCGATGACATCGGGATCGTCGGTCGGGCCCTCGACGCCGTGGTTCTCCGAGATGTTGTTGTCGGTGCCGTCTCGGTTGTCCTCACCGTTCGCGTCGTTGTGCTTGCGCGAGTACGACACCAGGTCGCGGGCGGTGAAGCCGTCGTGTGCGGTCACGAAATTGACCGAGGCCCAAGGCTTTCGGACGCCGCCGCCGAAGATGTCCTCGGAACCCGCTATGCGCGAGGCGAGTTCACGCACGCCGGTCTGTCCCGCCCAGAACCGACGGACGGTGTCGCGGTACCGGTCGTTCCACTCCGACCACATCGCGCCGAACCCGCCGACCTGATAGCCGGCGCCTGTCGCGTCCCACGGTTCGGCGATCAGTTTGCGTGTCGACAGCACGGGATCCGTCGCGATCGCAGTCAGAAGCGGTGCGCGCGCATCGAATCGCCACGCGGGGCGGCCGAGCGTGCTCGCGAGGTCGAAACGGAACCCGTCGACACCCATGTCCGTCGCCCAGTAGCGGAGACTGTCGCAGACCATGCGTACGACAGCAGGTGACGCCGAGTCGGTCGTGTTTCCGCACCCGGTCAGGTCGACGTCGTGGCCACGTCCGTCGAGAAGGTAGTAACCGGGCGCGTCGAGCCCACGCCAACTGATGGACGGACCGTCGACCGAGCTCTCGCACGTGTGGTTGTAGACGACGTCGAGTATCACTTCGATACCGACCGAGTGCAGCGCGTCGACCATCGTGCGGAATTCGGCGATCTCGGCTCCCGGCGTCGACGCGAACCGTGGATCGGGTGCGAAGAACGCGCCGGTCGAGTATCCCCAGTGATTGCGCATCCCCCGGGCACGGACGCCCGGCTCGGTGATCGTCGCATGCACCGGCAGCAGTTCGACGGTCGTCACGCCGAGGCGGGTGAGATGGTCGAGTACTGCAGGGGCCGTCAGTCCGAGATAGGTGCCGCGATGCTCGGCCGGTACGTCCGGGTGCCGGGCAGTGAACGCGCCGACGTGCATCTCGTAGACGACCGTTCGATCCCACGGGATGCCGGGCCGGGGTGCGCTCGGAGGTACGTCGGGCGCGGTAACGACCGCCAGCGGCACATGGCCCAGTGAATCCACGGTGTTCGGACGCCCGAACGGGTCGTCCTCGTAGGCGAGGAGAGCCTCCGCCGATCCGACGGTGCCGTGGATCGTGCGCGCGGCGGGATCGAGCAGAATCTTCTGCGGATTGAATCTGCGGCCGTCCGACGGGTTCCACGGGCCGTGCGCTCGGATTCCGTACTTCGTTCCTGCTTCGACGCCCTCGACGAACCCATGCCAGACGCCGTACGTACGGCTGCCGAGTGCGATGCGACGCTCGCCGCCGTCGTCGTCGATCAGGCAGATCTCGATGCCATCGGCGTCCGGCGAGTGGACTGCGAATTGCGTACCACCTTCGCCGACTGTTGCCCCGAGCGGGAAAGGGGACCCCGGTGCGGGACGGTTCGCCGAGTCGGGCTCGCCGACGGTGTGATGAACATTGGACGACACGCATACAGATCCTGCCGTGAAAGCCCGACGAATGTGGGACAAGATAGACCTCGTGTCCGAACCAGATCCCGATCTCCTCATCGACTTCGACGACGTACTCATCAGGCGAGGTGGTGTGACGCTTGTCGGCCCTGTGACCTGGCAGGTGGAGCTCGACGAGCGCTGGGTCGTCCTCGGTCCGAACGGGGCAGGCAAGACGTCGCTGATGCGCATCGCAGCCGCCGAGGTGCATCCCACCTCGGGCGTCGCACACGTGCTCGGTGAAGTGATGGGCAAGGCCAACGTCGCGGACCTCAAACCGCGCATCGGTCTGTCCTCCTCCGCGCTGGCCCACCGCATTCCGGCCGACGAGACCGTCGCCGATCTCGTCGTGTCCGCCGGGTACAGCGTGCTCGGCCGGTGGCGTGAGCGGTACGACGACATGGACACCGAGCGTGCCGTCGACATGCTCGAGAGCCTCGGTGCCGAACACCTCGCGAACCGCACCTACGGAACTCTGTCCGAGGGCGAGCGCAAGCGTGTGCTGATCGCTCGCGCCCTCATGACCGACCCGGAACTACTTCTTCTCGACGAGCCGGCCGCGGGTCTCGACCTCGGTGGACGCGAGGAGCTCGTCGCCCGCCTGGCCGATCTCGCCGCCGACCCGGACGCGCCCGCGACGGTGCTCATCACGCACCACGTCGAGGAGATCCCACCGGGCTTCACGCATGCACTGTTGCTCAAGGAGGGTGGAGTCGTCGCGCAGGGCCTCGTCGACGACGTCATCACCGCCGAGAACCTGACCGAAGCGTTCAGCCAGTCGATCACGCTCGATCGCGTCGACGGCAGATTCTTCGCGCGCCGTACGCGGGCCGGAGCACAGCACCGCCGCTGATGTGATGGCCGTTACGTAGGTCCGGTAGATTTCTTTCAATGTCCACAGCCAGCGGTGCCTCGACCCCGTCCGATCTCGCCGACGTCCCGGTGCGCGACGCGTCGACCGTGATTCTTCTGCGCGACGCGGCTGCGGGTATCGAGGTGTTCCTGCTGGAACGGGTCGGTGGCATGGCGTTCGCCGGCGGCATGACGGTGTTTCCCGGGGGAGGCGTCGACTTGTCCGACGCCGACACCGGACTCGAGTGGACCGGACCGAGCGCGTCCTGGTGGGCCGAACGATTCGGTGTGGACGAGCGCAAGGCCACAGCGCTCGTGTGTGCGGCGGCGCGGGAAACGTTCGAAGAATGCGGCGTCCTGCTCGCCGGACCGACTGCGGACTCCGTCGTTTCGGACACGCGCCGCTTTGCCGACGACCGCGGTGCACTCGAACGACGGGAGCAGACGTTCGGCGAATTTCTGACGCGCAACGAGTTGGTGTTGCGCGCCGACCTGTTGCGTCCGTGGTCGAACTGGATCACTCCGGTGGGGGAGAAGCGTCGCTACGACACCCGGTTCTTCGTCGCGGTGGTGCCGGAGGGGCAGACCGCGGACGGCGAGACCAGTGAGGCGGCGTCGGTCGGATGGCGTTCGCTGGATGCTGCGCTGGAGGACTGGCGTCGCGGCGCGACGATCCTGCTGCCTCCGACGTGGAGTCAACTCGCGGGACTGACGACGTTCGACGGTGTCGATGCCGTCCTGGCCGCGTCGCCCGACGTCACGCCCATCCAGCCGGATCTCTACCACTCCGACGGCGAACTACGCGTCGATTTTCCGGGCCAGGACGCGTACTACGCGGGCAGCACCCACCCGTGGGCAGACCGTTAGGTCCGCCTACCGGTAGCGTGAGCGCCATGGCTGAGTACGTGACTCTCGAGGTAGCAGACGGCATCGGCACCATCCGCCTGGACCGTCCCCCCATGAACGCGCTGAATCGTCAAGTGCAGGAAGAGATTCGTGACGCGGCCCGGGCGGCCACCGTCGACTCGTCGGTCAAGGCCGTCATCGTGTACGGCGGCGAGAAGGTATTCGCGGCAGGCGCGGACATCAAGGAGATGCTCGAGCTCACGGCCGCGCAGATGTCGGCCATCATCGGTGATCTGCAGTCCGCGCTCGGGTCGCTCGCTGCCATCCCGAAGCCCGTCGTCGCCGCGATCACCGGCTACGCACTCGGCGGCGGACTCGAGGTCGCGCTCGGCGCGGATCGTCGTATTGCGGGCGACAACGCCAAGCTCGGTGTCCCGGAGATTCTTCTCGGCGTCATCCCCGGCGGCGGTGGCACCCAGCGGCTTGCGCGCCTGGTCGGTCCGAGCACGGCGAAGGACATGGTCTTCACCGGTCGGTTCGTCGGAGCCGACGAGGCTCTGCGCATCGGCTTGGTCGACGAGGTCGTCGCCCCCGACGAGGTCTACAACGCCGCACGTGCGTGGGCGTCGCAGTTCACGACGGGTGCGGCCCGCGCTCTCGCCGCCGCGAAGGCGTCGATCGATCAGGGTCTCGACACCGATCTGAACACCGGTCTGAAGATCGAGGCTCAGCAGTTCGCCGCGTTGTTCGCCACGAAGGACCGCACCATCGGCATGGAGTCCTTCGTTGCCAACGGACCTGGCAAGGCGGAGTTCGTCGGCGAGTGAGGTCGGCAAAACTGGAACTTGTTCATTCACTACCGGATAGTAGGCTGCCCTCATGACTGCAAGCCCACACGACGGCAACTCCGATGCACCCGCATCGTCTGCCGCAAGCGCCGTGAACGATCCTGCTCCCAACCCGCACGCCACGGCCGAGCAGGTCGAGGCTGCCCGAAGCGACACCAAGCTCGCTCAGGTGCTGTACCACGACTGGGAAGCGGAGACGTACGACGACAAGTGGTCGATCTCGTACGACGAGCGCTGCATCGAGTACGCGCGTGGGCGTTTCGACCAGGCGGTCAGCGGCCAGCCGGGTGCGCAGGACGACCTGCCGTACGGTCGTGCCCTCGAATTAGGTTGCGGCACAGGGTTCTTCCTGCTCAATCTGATGCAGGCGGGCGTCGCGGAGAAGGGTTCGGTCACCGACCTGTCGCCGGGCATGGTGAAGGTCGCCCTGCGCAACGCCGAGCACCTGAACCTCGATGTCGACGGACGCGTCGCCGACGCGGAGACGATCCCGTACGAGGACAACACCTTCGACCTCGTCGTGGGCCATGCGGTGCTGCACCACATCCCCGACGTCGAACAGTCTCTGCGCGAGGTGTTGCGCGTGCTCAAGCCCGGTGGACGCTTCGTGTTCGCCGGCGAACCGACGACCGTGGGCAACTTCTACGCTCGCTGGCTCGGCCGTGCGACGTGGGAGACCACCACGCGTGTCACCAAGCTGCCCTTCCTCGCGAGCTGGCGCAAGCCGCAGGCCGAACTCGACGAATCGTCCCGCGCCGCGGCACTGGAAGCCGTCGTCGACCTGCATACCTTCGACCCCACCGACCTCGAGAACATCGCGCGGAGCGCAGGTGCGGTGGACGTACAGGCCCAGACCGAAGAGTTCGCCGCGGCACTGCTCGGATGGCCGGTGCGTACGTTCGAAGCCGCCGTTCCGGCGGAGAAGCTCGGATGGAACTGGGCCAAGTTCGCGTTCGGCGGATGGAAGACGCTCAGCTGGGTCGACGAGAAGGTCCTCAGGCACGTGGTGCCGCGCGGATTCTTCTACAACGTGATGATCACCGGAGTGAAGTCCGACTGATCGAATCATGAGTTACGGCTTCACCGGCGCCGACATCGACTTTCTGACCAGCGATGTCGGCGTCGCCGCATTGCGCGACGTCGACGAACGGCCGTTGGACTCGGCGTCGATGCTGTCCGACATCTCGATTCTGCGTGCCGCGCACGGAGATCGCACCGCCGCACTCGTCGAGACGACGCGTCTGCGGCGCAAGGCGGCTACCAAGATCGACGGAGCCGAGCGGTGGTTGCTGACCGACGACGCCGTCCAACAGGCGACACCGACACCTGTCGCCGTACGCCGCGCGCAGCGTCTCGAGGGTCGCGACGTACACGACGTGACCTGTTCCATCGGAACGGAATTGGCGGCGCTGTCGACGACTGCTCGAACCGTCGTCGGTAGCGATCTCGATCCGGTGCGCACACGGATGGCATCGCACAACGTCCCGGGTGTCGCGGTACTGCGTGCCGATGCCCTGACTCCGACCACTCGTGGAACGGTCGTACTCGCGGACCCGGGCAGGCGTGCCGGTGGAAGGCGCACGCACGATCCTGCAGCGCTCGAACCGCCCCTGCCGTCGTTGCTGGGCGCCTATGCCGGACGCGATCTGGTCGTCAAATGTGCGCCCGGTCTGGACTTCGACAGGCTCGGATGGGAGGGCGAAGTCGAAGTCGTGTCCCTGAGCGGCGGTGTGCGGGAGGCATGTCTGTGGTCGACGGGCCTCACCCATGACGGAGTGCGTAGACGCGCAACGGTGTTGGCGTCGGACGGTTCGTCGTTCGAGGTGACCGACGCCGAACCCGACGACATCGACGCCGGCCCCGTGGGCGAGTGGATCGTCGATCCGGACGGGGCGGTGGTGCGCGCGGGACTCGTGCGGCATTACGGTGCGCGTCACGGTCTGTGGCAACTCGACCCTCGAATCGCCTATCTGACCGGCGACTCGGTTCCCGAGGGCGTCAACGGATTTCGTGTGCTCGAACAAATCAAGTATTCCGAGAAGACACTGCGGCAGGCGTTGGCGTCGAGGCGCTGCGGCTCGGCCGAAATTCTCGTCCGAGGTGTCGACGTCGATCCCGCAGTGCTGCGACCGAAGCTCAAGCTGCGGGGAGACGTCGCCCTGTCGGTGGTCATCACGCGTGTCGAGCGTTCGGCGTTCGCGTTCGTCTGCGAAGCACGGCGCCCCGGTGGTTCGAGCTGATCCCGACGGCTCGAATCAGGGCGCGTAGGTGAAGATCTCGCCCAGATTGGTCGACGTCACCATCTGACCTTCCGGTCCGACCGACGTGCCGACCGTCGATCCCTGCGCGCCTGGAAGGGTGCTTTCGGACAGAGTCTCGCCCGACGAACCGTCGAGCGACGTCAGTACCAGATCGTCGCCGCGGCGGACGACCGTGTGGACGACACCGTCCGCGCTCTGCACGGGTCCGCCTGCCTGCTTCAGATCGTCACGGGCCCACACCTGCGTGGCGTGGTCGCCGTCGTCGCGGATCGACTGCACGATGCCGTCACCACCCGCGGGCACGATCGACCCGTCCGCCGACACGGACGGCGACGCCGACACGCCGAATCCAGCACCGTACGCCCACTTCGACGCCCCGTCGCCGGCGCCGTACGCGGTGAGACGGCCGTCGACGTCCGCGACGTAGACGGTCTGCCCGTCCGCCGACAGGACCGGGCTCGACGTGACCGCTGCCGGCAGCAGTTCCGAGGACCATCTCTCGGTGATGGAGGGAGTCGCATGCGCGTCGTAGGACAGCGACACCAGTTGCGGCGCAATGGCTCCCGGGCGCCACAGCACGAGGTAGATCGATCCCATATCGAGGTCGACAGCCGGGCCTGCGCCGACCGGGCATTCCGGGGATCCGATCGTGCAGTCGTCGAGACCCGTCGTCGGCGCGAGGAAGTTCGTGTCCGGAGACTCCAGGAAAGAAGGCGGCTCGATCAGATCGTGGATCGGCACGGTCAACTGCCCGGTCTGTGTGTCGAGCACGTTGACCTGGCCGAGATGCGTCACGGCGAGCACACTGCCGTCGCCGAGGAACTGTGCAGACCGGGGAACGCCGTACACCGGTGTCCGCCAACGTAATTGACCGTGCTCGTTGAACGACGAGAATCCGCCGTCGTCGCCGACGTACACATTGGCGACCGAGTCGACGAGAGGTGTGGCCGTCGGGACGGACGGTCCGACGCGGTTGCACCACCGCTTGCGGCCGGACTCCATCTCGAACGAGAAGAGGTTGCAGCCTGCGTCCGAGTACGTGCCGACGAACATCTGTCCGCTCGCGGCGATGGAGATCGGGGATCCCACCGCGCCACCCAGCGGGCGCGACCACTGCAGTTCGACGTCGGTCGATCCGTCGTGGCCGGTGGAGCTGCTGTTTCGAGAATCACCGTGCGCAGCGGGCCATGCTCCGGGAGCGAAGGCGTCGACGGTGTCGCTGCCTCCGCAGGCGGTGGAGGCGACCAGTGCGGCGGTTGCCACTGCCGCTGCTCGAGCGAACGTTGCCCTGCCGCCACGCACCGTGCTTTTCTCCCTCGTCTCAGGTCGCGTGCATGGTTCGCCGGGCACGCGCGTCGCACAAGAGACTATCCCGGCACCGATGTCCGCCGACGAAGCGGCCGTGCGGGGCCATGGTGGAGTGAGCGCGGCCGGTTATCTAAGGTGCTCGGTATGACGAGTATGTGGAACGCGCCGTTGCGTTCGCGCTGGCGGGGATCGAGACGGCGCGACGACGAACAGGCACGTTTCCTGACGCTCGATTCCCTGCGGTGGGTTCTGCAGAACAAGGCCTACACGCCGTGGTACCTGGTGCGGTACTACCGTCTGGCGAAGTTCAAGGCCGCCAATCCGCACGTGATTCTGCGCGGCATGGTGTTCCTCGGCAAGAACGTCGAGATCCACTCGACGCCCGAGTTGTCGAGGCTGGAGATCGGCCGCTGGGTGCATATCGGCGACGGCAATGCCATTCGGTGCCACGAAGGCTCGCTGCGGATCGGCGACAAGGTGGTGTTCGGCAAGGACAACGTCGTCAACACCTACCTCGACATCGAGATCGGCGCGTCGACGCTCGTCGCGGATTGGTGCTACATCTGCGATTTCGACCACCGCATGGACGACGTGACGACGCCCATCAAGGATCAGGGCATCGTCAAGGGTCCCGTCCGCATCGGCCCGGACACGTGGGTCGCGGCGAAGGTCACGGTGTTGCGCGAGACCAACATCGGACGTGGATGCGTGCTCGGCGCGCACGCGGTGGTCAAGGGAACGATTCCGGATTACAGCATCGCCGTCGGTGCACCGGCGAAGGTCGTGCGCAACCGCAAGGCCGACTGGGAAGCAGGCGCGGCGGCGCGCGCCGAGTACATCGCCGCGCTCGAGGACATCGAACGCAAGAAATCGCTGAAGGCAGCAGAAGCCGCCCGCGGCGACTCAGCTTCGTTCGGGTAGCGCGCGTTCGACGATGACCGGCCTGCCGAGCGGATAACGCACCTTCCGCTTGGCTTCGAGGTAGACCTGCGCGGTTGCCTCCGCGACGTGCTTCCAGTCGAAATCGACCGTCAACCGAGCACGCGCGGCCTCAGCACGTTCCTGCGCCTTGTCCACGTTGTCGAGAACCGACCGCACGGCGGTGGCCAAGCCGGCGACGTCGCCGGGCTCGAACGACAGGCCCGTCGTGCCGTGAACGATCGCTTCACCGAGCCCGCCCGCGGTCGACGCCACGAGCGGAGTTCCGGCTGCCGCGGCCTCGAGCGCGATGATGCCGAAAGGCTCGTAGCGAGAGGGCAATACGATCGCGTCGGCGCCGTGCAGCCACCCGAGGAGTTCGGTGTGATCGAGCGAACCGAGGAACGACACCGCACGTGCGACGCGGTGCGTGCGGGCCAGCTGCGACAGCCACGCGAATTGTGTTCCCTCACCGGCGATGTGAAGCGTCGTGCCGGGGTGACTACGACGGATGCGGGGGAGTGCAGCGATCGCGTCCTGGACCCCCTTCTCGTACTCCAGCCTGCCGACGTAGAGCAGCTTGGCCGGTTCCGAGCGCGGTTCGCGACGCCGAAAGCTCCACGTTCGGATGTCGATGCCGTTCCTGATGACGGTGACGGCGGCGTCCTTGATACCGAAAAGCCGTGTCACCTCGTCCTTCATCGATGTCGAACACGTGATGACGGCGTCGGAGTCGTTGGCCAGCCACCACTCGATCGAGTGGACCTGACGGTTGATCGGCCCCGAGATCCAGCCGCTGTGCCGCCCTGCTTCGGTGGCGTGGATGGTCGACACCAGTGGGACGTCGAAGTGCTCGGCGAGCGCGATCGACGGATGTGCAACCAACCAGTCGTGCGCATGGACGACGTCGGGTTGCCAACCGTCACCGAGTCCCGGCTTGCCGAGGGCGATACCCGCCCGAACCATCGCGTGTCCCATCGCAAGGGTCCACGCCGCCATGTCCTCACCGAACACGAAGTGCGCGGGATCCTCGGCGACAGCGACGACGAGGACGCCGTCCTCGATGCGGTGAAGGGTGGGGTGCGTCGAGGCGTCGGTACCCGTCGGGCGACGCGACAGGACCACCACCTCGTGGCCTGCCCGCACCAGTTCGGTCGCCAGATGATGTACGTGCCTGCCCAACCCGCCGACGACGACGGGTGGGTACTCCCACGACACCATCAGAATCTTCACTCGGCCGCCCCTTCGTCACGATGATCCCCACGCAAACGTCTGGCGTCGAGTCCGGGGAACAAGCCGTCGGCCCGATTCCACCGTTCGGCGAGTTCGGCGGCCCTGCCGACCGGACCCCGCGCGACCGCGTCGGCGATCTCCCGCAGCGCGTGCGCATGGATGTGCGCGCGGTCGCGGGCATATCCTGCGGCGGAGTCCTTGCTGACCATGAACGCCCAGTCGCTTGCCAGTGCCAACAGTGTCTCACGCAGAATCTGGTCGTCGACCCGGTTGCGCAATACGGGCCCGTCGGACTCGCGAGACGCGTTCTTGTCGATCGTGTCCAATGCCAGGGCCGAGACCTCGGCGTTCAGCGTCACCAGGTCGGCGACGGCGTCGCCCGCCCAGACACGCCAGTCCTTGCCCGATCCCCACGACGACTTCTGCAGGTCGACGGGCGTGCCGACGTAGCCACGCGTCCGAGCGTCGTCGAGCGTCCCGACGTCGATTCCGGCCTCCGGCAATGCGCGCAGTACACGCTCCAGCCACACCGGGCCCTCGAACCACCAGTGGCCGAACAGTTCGGTGTCGAAGGCAGCGACGACCAGGGCGCCTCGTCCGATTCGGTCGGACTCCTCGCGCAGGCGTCGTCGAACCGAATCGACGAAGTCGGCGACGTGCTTGTCGATGGCAGCGGATGCGCGTTCGGGATCGTAAAGTTCCTTGTCGGCGGAATCGACGGTCCGGCCCGTCACCCGTGCGTGCTTGAGCCCCGTCGCGTGGTCGTAGGTGTGGAAGTCGCGATACGCGGGGTGGCCCGGATATCCCGATTTCGGCGACCACACCCGATAACTGACCGTCAGATCGCGACCGAACGCGACGACGTCGGACTCGCGAACGGGACGGCCGAGTGTCGTGTCGCCGCGCAGCGCCGGGCCGTCGACCATGAAATGCGTCACCCCCGCTGCGGCATAACCGAATTCCATGCCCGGTGCGTAGGCGCATTCCGGAGCCCAGATGCCCGTCGGGCGGGTGCCCCATCGTGACCGGGCATCCGAAAGCCCCTCGGACAGCGAGAATTCGCGCAATCGCTCGTCGAGGAGAGGCTGGAACGGATGTGCGAGCGGGCCACCGAGCAACTCGACCGTTCCGGCGTCGACGAGTCGGCGAATCGCGGCGGAACCCCCATGGCGCCACTGTGTTTCGAACGTGTCGAGAGCGTGCGACGCGGCCCTGTGCTCACGCGTCGACAGTCCGCGATCGGTCGCCTCGTGCGCACGCAGCTGCCAATTGCCCAGCCAGTGATGCATGCCGGACAGGCAGTGCGGGTCGTCGAGTTGGGCGGCCAGCACGGGAGTGATGCCGAGCGACAGCAGGTTCGTGCGGCCCTCGTCGGCCAGCCGGCCGAGCATCTCCACCAACGGCAGATACGAGCCGGCCCACGACTGGTACAGCCATTCCTCGCCCACGGGCCACCGTCCGTGATTGGCGAGCCAGGGAAGGTGGGAGTGCAGAACCAGGGCGAACATCCCTGGCTCGGTCACCGGAGTGCGGCGTTCGCTCACTCGCTCACCGAGGTCGCAGGCTTCGTTGCGACGGCCACCAGATCGAGGCTGGCATCGATGTCGGAGGTGCGAATGTCGAAGTCGCACGAGCGAATTCCCGCGACATCGGCCGTCAGATCGTCGGGCCACGGCTCGCCCGCGAGTGCACGTTCGATCTGCGCGTCGATGAACGAACCACCGTGTTTGGTGTCCAGGGCGCGCAGGACCGAGCCGTGGTGCACGCCTGTCATCGTCTCGACCGTGAATCGAGCGTCGCCCAGCATTTCGGTGAGTTCGGCGGCATTCAGCTCACGGGTGTGGAACGGATTCAGGGGAGTGTCACGCCCGGGGGAGAACGTGATGCGGTTCGGCGTGCTGATCAACAGAACTCCGCCAGGGGCGAGTACGCGGTGGCACTCGGCGAGAAATTGAGCCTGGTCCCACAGATGCTCGATGACCTGGAAATTGACGACGACGTCGATCGAGTCGTCGGCCAGGGGTAGCTGCGCCAGGTTCCCGCGCAGCATTCCGACGCGGGGATAACGCGTCAGGACGTGCGCTGCCGCCGACGCGTCGTAATCGAGGCCGACGACGGACGTCGCGACGTCGGCGATCATGTTCGCGCCGTAGCCCTCACCGGAACCGGCCTCCAGTACGACCTTGCCCGCGCAACGATCTCGCAGGTGCTCGTAGACGACTTCGTGCCGACGGAACCAGTAGTTCTCCTCGGCGATGCCGGGAACCGTGCGCTCCCCGGTGAGGGGTAACGGTTCGGGCGCGCCGTCCACGACGGAACCTGCGTTCGATGAATCGCTCACCGACGAGAGGGTAATGCCTCTACTGCCCAGTAGGACAGCGACGGGCAGTCCCTGGCGTGGCCCTCCTGGATGTATGGTCAGGCGGGAAACGCAGTAAGTTACCCATCGGTAACTAGACATGGGGTAATCTACGGCCAGGTGCTAGAACTGCAAGAACCCATACGAACACTCGATTCAGCGGAACATGACCAGGAGGTCGACGCAGACCCATGACGAACATCGTCGTATTGATCAAGCAGGTTCCCGACACGTGGTCCGAGCGCAAGCTGACCGACGGTGACTTCACCCTCGATCGTGAAGCCGCCGACGCCGTGCTCGACGAGATCAACGAGCGCGCGGTCGAGGAAGCACTGCTCATCAAGGAGTCCAAGGGTGGTGAGGTCAAGGTGCTGTCCGCAGGCCCCGACCGCGCGACCGACGCCATCCGCAAGGCTCTGTCCATGGGCGCCGACAGCGCCGTCCACCTGAACGACCCTGCGCTGCACGGTTCGGACGCGATCCAGACCGCATGGGCACTCGCAGCGGCACTCGGCCAGATCGAGTTCGAGAACGGCGAGGCCACCGAGCTGATCATCGCCGGTAACGAGGCCACCGACGGCCGCACCGGAGCCGTTCCCGCGATCATCGCCGAATACCTCGGCATCCCGCAGTTGACGCAGCTGCGCAAGCTCGTCGTCGACGGCGACAAGGTCTCCGGAGAGCGCGAGACCGACGAAGGCATCTTCGGCCTCGAAGCCACGCTGCCCGCCATCGTCAGCGTCACCGAGAAGATCAACGAGCCGCGCTTCCCGTCCTTCAAGGGCATCATGGCCGCCAAGAAGAAGACGGTCCAGACGCTGACCCTCGCGGACATCGGCGTCGAGGCAGAGACCGTCGGTGTCGAGAACGCAGGCACCACGGTGACCTCGTCCACGCCGAAGCCTCCCAAGACTGCTGGTGAGCGCGTCACCGACGAAGGCGACGGCGGAGACAAGATCTCGGCCTACCTCGTCGGCCAGAAGATCATCTGATCGCCCACCCCAAGCAGCCAGACCACAAGAGGAGAAGCTAGAACATGGCAGAAGTACTTGTGCTCGTCGAGCACGCAGAGGGAAGCCTGAAGAAGGTCAGTCTCGAACTCATCACCGCGGCACGCGCTCTCGGTGAGCCGTCGGCAGTCGTGACCGGTCCGGCCGGCACCACCGACAAACTCGCCGACGCCTTGACCGAGGCCGGTGCCGAGAAGATCTACGCTGCCGAGTCCGACGACGTCGACGGCTTCCTGTTGACCCCGAAGATCGACGTGCTGTCGTCTCTGGCCGAGTCGGTCAGCCCCGCCGCGATCATCACCGCGTCGAGCACCGAGGGCAAGGAGGTGGCCGGACGTCTGGCTGCACGCCTCGGTTCCGGCCTGCACTCCGACGTCGTCGCGGTCAACGGTGACGGCAGCGCCGTCTACTCCATCTTCGGTGGCGCGTACACCGTCGAGGCCAAGGCCAACGGCGACGTCCCGGTCATCTCGGTGCGCCCCGGCGCAGTCGAGGCAGAGCCGAAGGCAGGCGCGGGCACCCGCGAGACGGTCGAGGTCCCGGCCCAGGAAGAAGGCGTCACCAAGGTCACCTCGCGTGACCCGATCGTCGGTGGCGACCGTCCCGAGCTCACCGAGGCGTCGGTCGTCGTCTCCGGTGGACGTGGCGTCGGCAGCGCGGACAAGTTCAACGTCGTCGAGGAGCTCGCCGATTCGCTCGGTGCCGCCGTCGGTGCATCGCGCGCCGCCGTCGACTCCGGCTACTACCCGGGCCAGTTCCAGGTCGGACAGACCGGTAAGACGGTCTCGCCGCAGCTGTACATCGCGCTCGGTATCTCCGGCGCGATCCAGCACCGCGCAGGTATGCAGACTTCGAAGACCATCGTCGCCGTCAACAAGGACGAGGAAGCACCCATCTTCGAGATCGCGGACTTCGGTGTCGTGGGCGACCTGTTCAACGTCGCCCCGCAGCTGACCGATGCGGTCAAGAAGCACAAGGGCTGACACGTCGTAGCCGAATCGGCCCCCGTACCCACTGGGTGCGGGGGCCGAACTGTGTGATACAGCCGTTCACACAACGTGTTCGGACACGTAACCCAGGTGATGCGCGGACGGTGCTGAAGCTCGTTAGACACAGCATCATGACCACTTCAGTCATGACCTCGGCCGCAGCGGAACTCGCGACCACCGCTCCCGCCGCGCCTGCCACCGACAGGTACTCGCTGGTCCTCTCCACGGACCGCTACCACCGGGAAGCCGCACAGCGGCTTCGCTACGACGTGTTCGCCTCCGAACCGGGGTTCGAGATCCCCGCCGACACGAACGGCCTCGACGCCGACCGATTCGACGACTTCTGCGACCATCTTCTCGTCCGTGACAACCTGACCGACGATTTCGTCGGCTGCTACCGCATGCTCCCGCCCGACGCCGCCGCTCGCGCGGGCGGCTACTACAGCGCAACGGAATTCGATCTGTCCGCACTCGATCCAGCGTCGTCCCGGGTCGTCGAGATGGGCCGGGCCGTCGTTCGTCCCGAGCATCGTTCCGGCTCGGTTCTCGGACTCATGTGGTCGGGAATACTGCACTACCTCGAAGTGACCGGCCTCGAATGGGTGATGGGCTGCGTGTCCGTACCGATGCAGGCCACGCCGGACGACGAACCCGGCGTCAACGTTCGCGGCGTGCGCGATCTTCTGCTGACCAAGCACGCCTCGCCGGCCGACCGGCGGGCGATCCCACACAATCCCGTCGTCGTCGACGGCCGTACGCTCGACGACCTCGTTCCCCCGGCCCGACCGTCCGTGCCGCCGCTGCTGCGCGGGTACCTGCGCTTGAACGCGACGATCTGTGGCGAGCCCGCTCACGACCCGGACTTCGGTGTCGCCGACTTCGTCGCGCTGCTCGGGCTCCGCGAAGCCAACACGCGATACCTCGACCGACTCAGAAGTGCCGCCGCGACCTACGACTCGCAGGCCGGCCGATGACACGCCGAGACGTCGCGGCGACCTCGGCCCCGCCCGAGATCGATCACGCGTGGATGCCGTCGAGCCCGTGCGGCGACAGCTGCATCGGACGTGACACGTCGGCGGCCCGGACCGTCGTAGTCGTTCTGCGAACGCTCCTCGCCGTCACGGCGCTGATGCTTCTGCCGATCCTGATTCTCGTCGGGGTGGCGTCTCCGCACGCGCGGCGGAGTGTGACGCGCTTCGGGGCCAGGATGCTGCTGTTCGCGATCGGGATCGGCCTGCGCGTCGACGACCAGCGGTCGGTGCGGGAGAAGTCCAGGACCGAGGGCGGCGCGCTCGTCGTGGCCGGCCACGTCTCGTGGGCCGACGTCATCGTGCTCACCGCGCTGCGACCTGCGACGTTCGTCGCCCGCGGCGATCTGATCGACTGGCCGGTTCTCGGAGTTCTCGCCCGCGCGATGAAGGTTCTGCCGATCCACCGACGCAGCCTGCGCGCACTGCCCGGCACCGTGGAACAGGTCGCGGACCGGCTGCGCGCGGGCGGCACGGTCGTCGCATTCCCCGAAGCGACGACGTGGTGTGGCCGTGCCTACGGGTCGTTTCGCCCGGCGATGTTCCAGGCTGCCGTGGACACCGAGACATGGGTTCAACCGGTCCGACTGCGCTATGTCGACGCTTCCGGTGAGCAGACGACGTCGACGTGCTTCGTCGGCGACGAGACGATCGGACAATCGATCTCGAGGATCTTCCGGCTCAAAGGGATCGTCGCCGAAGTCGGACTCGCGACGCCGGAACCGCCGGGAAACGATCGTCGAGACCTCGCGCGGCGGTGCGAGGCATCGGTGCGATCCGGCGATGCGCTGAGCGCCGACCTGCACGGTGTGATCGCCGGGAACGTCGTACTTCATTCGGCGATGCAGCAGGGCGCCTGACCCTCGGCGGAATCTCGCGCGTTCTTCCGGCTCACGCCGAGCGGCTATCCTGAACAGCGTTATGCCTTCTGCCCGCAGTTCGGCTGCTACCACTGCCTCGAGCGCACCCGTCTACCTCGATCATGCTGCGACGACGCCCATGTCGTCCGCCGCGATCGAGGCGATGACGGCCGTGTTCGCCACCGTCGGCAACGCGTCGTCGCTGCACGGATCGGGGCGCGCAGCCCGCAGGCGCGTCGAGGAAGCGCGCGAGTCCATTGCGGAGAATCTCGGCGCACGGCCGTCCGAGGTGATCTTCACCTCAGGCGGAACCGAGAGCGACAACCTCGCGGTCAAGGGCATCTTCGCGGCCAGGCGCGACGCCGAACCGTCGCGCACCCGGATCGTCGCGAGCTCGGTGGAACACCACGCGGTTCTCGACGCGGTGGAGTGGCTCGCCGCGCACGAGGGTGCCGACGTCACGTGGCTGCCGGTCGACGCGTCCGGACGCGTCCGGCCGGACACTCTGCGCGCCGAGCTCGCGCTGCACGGTGACGAGATCGCGCTGATCACCGTCATGTGGGCCAACAACGAGGTCGGCACCATCATGCCGATCGCGGAGCTCGCTGCCGTCGCGCAGGAGTACGGCATCCCGATGCACAGCGATGCCATCCAGGCCGTGCCCCACCTTCCCGTCGACTTCGCCGCCAGCGGACTGTCGGCACTCAGCATCGCGGCACACAAATTCGGTGGACCGCAGGGCGTCGGCGCGTTGTTGCTCGGCCGCAGCGTTCCGTGTGTGCCGCTGCTCCACGGTGGCGGGCACGAGCGGGACGTACGGTCCGGGACGCACGACACCGCGTCCGTCGTCGCCATGGCGGCAGCGCTGAAGGACACCGTCGACACCCGTTCCGCGCGCCACCGAGAGCTGACGCGGCTGCGCGAGAAGATGATCGCCGGAGTGCGGGCCATCGATCCCGACGTGATCGTCAACGGTGCGCAGGGCGACGGCGGTCTCGACAGCATCGCGCACTTCACGTTCCCCGGATGCGAGGGTGATTCCCTGCTCATGCTGCTCGACGCGGCCGGGATAGAATGTTCGACCGGATCGGCATGTACCGCGGGCGTCGCTCGCGCGAGTCATGTGCTGATCGCCATGGGCGCCGACCCGGTGACCGCGCGCGGATCCTTGCGTTTCTCGCTCGGGGCCGGATCGTCGGACGACGACGTGGATCGACTTCTGGCTGCGTTGCCACAGGTGACAGAACGTGCCCGCGCTGCGGGACTGGCGAGCGTAGGAGCTCGGGGAGGACAACGCTGATGCGTGTTTTGGCTGCGATGAGCGGCGGAGTGGACTCGGCTGTCGCGGCGGCTCGGGCAGTGGACGAAGGGCACGACGTCGTCGGCGTGCACCTCGCTCTGTCCAGTGACCCCGGCACGCTCCGGACCGGTTCGAGGGGCTGCTGCTCCAAGGAGGACGCGGGAGACGCCCGACGCGCCGCCGACGTCCTCGGCATCCCGTTCTACGTCTGGGATTTCGCCGACCGGTTCAAGGAAGACGTCATCGACGACTTCGTCGAGTCCTACGCGGCGGGGGAGACCCCGAACCCGTGCCTGCGGTGCAACGAGAAGATCAAGTTCTCGGCGCTCGCCGACCGTGCGCTGGCGTTGGGCTTCGATGCCGTCGCCACGGGCCACTACGCCCAGCTGCACGACGGTGTGCTGCGCCGCGCGGTCGACGCCGACAAGGACCAGTCCTACGTACTCGCGGTGCTGAACAAGGCCCAGCTCTCGCGTGCGATGTTCCCGATCGGTGACACGCCGAAGTCCGAGATCCGTGCCGAAGCCGCCGAACGGGGACTCGCCGTCGCCGACAAGCCGGACAGTCACGACATCTGCTTCATCCCGTCCGGTGACACACGTGCATTCCTCGGCGCGAAGATCGGCATCCGGCCGGGCAAGGTCGTCGACGCGGACACCGGTGCCGAACTGGCCGACCACGACGGAGTCCACGGATTCACGATCGGTCAGCGCAAGGGCCTCGGAGTGCAGGGTCCTGCCGCCGACGGCAAACCCCGCTACGTGACGGCCATCGAACCCGACAGCGGCAACGTCATCGTCGGGTCGGCAACGCGTCTCGACGTCTGGGGCATCACCGGCGAGCGTGCCATCTGGACCGACGGCGTCGCGCCGACCGGGCCGATCGAGTGCGTCGTCCAGGTGCGCGCACACGGAGGAACCACCGAAGCGGTCGCCGAGGCGACGTCCGACGGCGGTATGGACATCCAACTCCGCAGCGCGCTCACCGGTGTCGCGAAGGGACAGGCGGCCGTACTGTATCGGCGAGATGTGTTGGGCGACATCGTCATCGGTAGCGCCACCATCGCGGGCACCCGTTCCGAGAGCGAGTGAGCAGCAGCGTTTTCGCCGGACTCGCGACCGGAATCGGCTCGTGGCCCGGCACCGACGTGCGTGAGGCGACGGGCATCGTGCTCGGTGAATTGCCCGCCCTGCCCCATGTCGTCGAACTACCCGCCCGTGGGCTCGGCGCCGACCTGATCGGTCGTACCGGGGCGTTGATGGTCGACGTCGAACTCGATGTGCGCACGTCCGGATATCGCATCGCGCAGCGGGCGACACGGGCAGGGCGCCATGCCGAGGACCTGTTGAGTCGCGATCTCGACATACTCGAAGAGCTATGGGAGACAGGAGGTTTCGCGGCGTTTCTGCCGGTGCTGAAGGCGCAAGTCGCCGGGCCGTTCACGATGGCGGCCGAAGTCGAACTACGGAACGCGCATCGCGTGCTCACCGATCGGGGAGCCGTCCGGCATGTTGCGGAATCGCTGGCCGAGGGCATCCGTGAGCACGTCGCCGAACTACGTCGACGGCTCGGCGTCGACGTCGTCGTTCAGCTCGACGAGCCGAGTTTGCCTGCGGTGCTTCGCGGTTCGCTACCGGGTGTGAGCCGACTCGATCCCGTGCCCGCATTCCCCGAACCCGACGCGCTGGAACTGCTCGATTCCGTTCTCGGCTCGCTCGGGGTGCCTGCGATGGTGCACTGCTGCGCCGCGGGTGCACCCATCGATCTGATCCGTCGCAGCGCCGCGGACGCCGTCGCGCTCGATGCGTCGCTGCTGCGTTCTTCCGACCTGGACGCGGTCGGCGAGCTTCTGCAGGCGGGGAAGACGCTCGTCCTCGGCGTCGTCCCCGGTACGACGCCGGAACGCACTCCGACCTGGCGAGAGGCGGCGGCACCTGCGGTGACGCTCGTCGATCGGCTGGGATTCCCGAGGTCGACGCTGGCCTCTCAGGTGTCGGTCACGCCCGCGTGCGGGTTGGCCTCGGCGACCCCCGAATGGGCGCGCACCGCGCTCACGTTGGTCGAGAACGTCGCCGATGCGTTCGGTGACGCGCCGGACTCGCTGTAGGAGGTTCGTTCGGCGAGGTTTGGTGTCGGTGTATTCCGATAATCTTCGGGAGTGGACGAATCGACTGACGTACCTGCTTCGACCGACACCGCAGACGCCGTGGCTGCCGGCACACCGGCATCCAGCGAAGATCGGGAGCAGTGGCAGAAGTTGGCCGAGGAAGTGCGTGGCCACCAGTTCCGCTACTACGTGCGCGACTCGCCGATCATCTCCGACGGCGAATTCGACGCTCTGCTGCGCGATCTGAACGCGCTGGAGGAAGCACATCCCGAGCTCCGTACCGCCGACTCGCCGACGCAGCTGGTCGGGGGCGGGTTCGCCACCGAGTTCACCGCCGTCGACCATCTCGAGCGAATGTTGAGCTTGGACAACGTGTTCGACTACGACGAGCTTCGTGCCTGGGCCAAACGCATCGAGTCGGAAACCGGATCCGGTCTGCACTACCTGTGCGAGGTCAAGATCGACGGTGTAGCGCTCAACCTGGTCTACGAGAACGGCACACTCGTCCGCGGTGCCACGCGTGGCGACGGCCGCACCGGCGAGGACGTCACGTTGAACGCGCGGACCATCGACGACATCCCCGAGACGTTGACCGAGAGCCCCGATCACCCCATTCCGGCCTTGTTGGAAGTGCGCGGCGAGGTGTTCTTCCGGTTGGAGGACTTCCAGGCGCTCAACGCCGCGCTCGTCGAGGAGGGCAAAGCGCCGTTCGCGAATCCCCGGAACTCGGCAGCAGGGTCGCTGAGGCAGAAGAATCCCGCGGTCACCGCGCGTCGCCGACTGGGCATGATCTGCCACGGTTTCGGCCGAATGGAAGGGTTTTCGCCCGACTCGCAGCTGCACGCCTACGAAGCGTTGAAGGCGTGGGGTCTGCCCGTGTCGACCCACACCAGCCAGGTGGAGGGCATCGACGCCGTCGTCGAGAAGGTCGAGTACTGGGACACCCATCGCCACGACGTCGAACACGAGATCGACGGGCTCGTCGTCAAAGTCGACGAAATGGCTCTGCACCGCAGGCTCGGTACCACCTCGCGCGCGCCGCGCTGGGCCATCGCCTACAAGTATCCGCCCGAGGAAGTCACCACCAAGCTCCTCGACATCAGGGTCAATGTCGGCCGTACGGGCCGTGTCACTCCGTTCGCGTACATGGAACCGGTGCTCGTGGCCGGTTCGACGGTGTCGTTGGCGACGCTGCACAACGGGTCCGAAGTCAAGCGCAAGGGCGTGCTGATCGGCGACACCGTCACCATCCGCAAGGCGGGCGAGGTCATTCCGGAGGTTCTGGGGCCGGTCGTCGACGCACGCACAGGTGACGAGACCGAGTTCGTCATGCCCACCGAGTGCCCCGAGTGCGGGACCACGCTGGCTCCCGCGAAGGAGGGCGACGCCGACCTTCGCTGCCCCAATTCCGAGTTCTGCCCTGGTCAGCGTCGTGAACGCCTGTTCTTCGTCGCCGAGCGAGGCCGGTTCGACATCGAAGGTCTCGGTTACGAGGCGGCGACGGATCTGTTGAAAGCCGAAGTGGTGCTCGACGAGGGCGACATTTTCTCGCTCACCGAGGACGACCTGCTGAAGACGTCGATCTTCCGGACCAAGGGCGGCGCGCTGTCCGCGAACGGCCGACGGTTGCTCGACAATCTCGACAAGGCCAAGGACCGGCCGCTGTGGCGGGTTCTCGTCAGCCTGTCCATCCGCCATGTCGGACCGTCCGCCGGTCGTGCGCTCGCCACCGAGTTCGGCAGCCTCGAACGCATCGAGAACGCGTCGGAAGAAGAGCTGGCCGCGGTCGACGGCGTCGGCCCCACCATGGCCAAGGCCGTGGCCGAATGGTTCACCGTGCCGTGGCACCGAACCATCGTCGAGAAGTGGCGCGCCGCGGGCGTCCGGATGGAGGACGAGCGCGACGACTCGATCGTTCGGAACCTCGAAGGCATGTCGATCGTCGTCACGGGTTCGCTCGAGAACTACTCGCGTGACCAGGCGAAGGAGGCGATCCTCGCACGTGGCGGCAAGGCGGCCGGATCGGTGTCGAAGAAGACGGCGTTCGTCGTCGTCGGCGAATCGCCGGGAAGCAAGCACGACAAGGCCGTCGAACTCGGGGTTCCTGTGCTCGACGAAGCAGGTTTCACGCTGCTGCTGACCGAGGGTCCGGATGCTGTCCGGCCTGCCGACCCAGTCGACGAGTAACGCTTCAGCCCAGGACGGTGGCGACGATTCCGGCGAGGTAGCCGAGTCGCGCCACCTCCGACGGCCTGAAGTCGGGGCCGCCCGGACGTCCCAGCACGAGGACGGTCCCCGTCGACCCGAGCGGCGCTGCAGCGATCTTGGTGTCCATGTCGCGCCAGGCTTGCGGCACCCACTCGGCATCGCCGTCCAGCGCGGCCGGGTGCTGCAGTGGCATCCACGGCATCTCCGTGGCATGGGTTTCCGGGGCGCCGGAACTACCGACGACTCGGTATGTGCCGCGTTCGCCCGTGGCCACGACGATGCTGAACCCGACCCGCAGGACGCGTGGTGCCCCGTCGACGAGTACCTGTAGTCGGTCGTCGGTGGCCGCGGCGACGCTGTCGATCAGTTCGAGTTCGCGATGTGTGTCCAGCACGCCCGTGTAGGGCCGGATCGAGTCGACCCGTACGTGATTCAGGTTCTCCGCCGCGGTGATGAGCGTGTCGGGAAGGGATCCGGGCGCGACGTCGACGACCAGGTCGTCCACCGCGTACCCGTCGCCGCGTTCGATGACGTCGAGAGACAGAATGTCCGCTCCGACGGAACCGAGTGCGACGGCGAGTGCGCCGAGGCTGCCGGGACGGTCGGGAAGCTGGACGCGGAGCAGGTAGGACATGACGCTCCCTTTCGGTGACTCTCTTCGAACACGGACGATCCGTAGAGAACTCTAGGCATCCCTCACGCCGCACGTCGGGTCCGCGCCGCGCGCCGTCGACGCTTTCTCGGTCGTGCCCGGGTCGACCAGCACGAAGGTGGCGGTGATCTTGACGACACCATGGGCGTGTTCGGCCGTCGACAGCGGAAGGTCCACGGGTTGCGGCCGTTGCCGGACCTATAAGCTTGCACACGTCATGTGCCCGTGCGGCGCATCCTCGATTGTTGTGAAAGGGGTCCACGCGGTGCCTGATATCTCCCGCGACGAGGTAGCTCACCTCGCCCGGCTGTCTCGGCTGGCGCTGAGCGAAGCCGAACTGGACGAGTTCGCAGGTCAGCTGGATTCGATTCTGCACCACGTGAAGACGGTCGCGGAAGTCGCCGCGGACGACGTGCCGCCGACGGCCAACCCCAGCGCCATCACCAATGTGACGCGCCCCGACGTCATCGTGCCCGGCCTGACGCCTCAGCAGGCGCTGGCCGAGGCGCCGAACGCCGAGGAAGACCGTTTCGCAGTGCCGCAGATCCTGGGAGAGAGCGAATGACCGACCTGACCGCACTCGACGCGTCCGAACTCGCGACGCGCATTCACTCCCGTGAGGTGTCGGCCGTCGAGGTCACGCAGGCTCACCTCGACCGTATCGAGCAGGTCGACGGCGACTTGGGCGCATTCCTTCACGTCTCCGGTGCCGGTGCGCTCGTCTCCGCGAAGGAGGTCGACGCCTCGCTCGCCGCCGGCGACGTTCCCGCGTCGGCTCTGGCCGGCGTTCCGCTGGCGCTGAAGGACGTGTTCACCACGACGGACATGCCGACGACGTGCGCGTCGAAGATCCTCGAAGGATGGATCTCGCCGTACGACGCGACGGTCACGGCGAAGCTGCGTGGCGCGGGTATCCCGCTGCTCGGCAAGACGAACATGGACGAGTTCGCGATGGGCTCGTCGACCGAGAACTCCGCATACGGTCCGACGAAGAACCCCTGGGACACCACCCGCATCCCCGGCGGATCGGGCGGCGGAAGTGCGGCGGCTCTGGCGTCGTACCAGGCGCCTCTGGCGATCGGCACGGACACCGGCGGCTCGATCCGTCAGCCTGCCGCGTTGACCGGAACCGTCGGCACCAAGCCGACCTACGGCACGGTGTCTCGATACGGACTCATCGCGTGCGCGTCGTCGCTGGATCAGGGCGGCCCGTGTGGCCGTACCGTTCTCGACACGGCATTGCTGCACGAGGTCATCGCCGGACACGACCCGCGCGACTCCACGTCGGTCGACACCCCGGTGGCGTCGGTCGTCGCCGCTGCACGCGACGGTGCCAAGGGCGACCTGAAGGGCGTCAAGGTCGGCGTCGTCAAGGAATTGCACTCCGACAGTTACCAGTCGGGTGTCATCTCGTCCTTCGATGCCGCGGTCGCCACGCTGACCTCCCTCGGTGCCGAGGTCGTCGAGGTGTCGTGCCCCAACTTCGTGCACGCGCTCGCCGCGTACTACCTGATCCTCCCGTCGGAGGTGTCGTCCAATCTCGCCCGGTTCGACGGAATGCGTTACGGCTCCCGCGCAGGCGACGACGGTACGCACAGCGCCGAGCAGGTCATGGCGATCACGCGCGCCGAAGGATTCGGTGCAGAAGTCAAGCGCCGCATCATGATCGGCACCTATGCGTTGTCGGCCGGATACTACGACGAGTACTACGGCCAGGCGCTGAAGGTGCGCACGCTCATCGCCCGGGACTTCGACAGGGCCTACGAGCAGGTCGACGTGCTGGTCTCGCCGACGACGCCGACGACGGCATTCCCGCTGGGGGAGAAGGTCGACGACCCGATCGCGATGTACCTGAACGACCTGTGCACGCTGCCGACCAACCTCGCAGGCCACTGCGCGATGTCGGTTCCGTCCGGACTCGCGTCCGAGGACGGTCTGCCCGTCGGTCTGCAGATCATGGCACCCGCGTTCGCCGACGACCGCCTCTACCGCATCGGTGCGGCGTACGAGGCAGCACGCGGCGCTCTGAAGTGACACCGAGTTGATCGGGATGATGCACGACGTCGCGCTGGGCGTCGTGCACGTCCGGATCGACTCGATCGTCCTTCCCGCCCTCGCGCTGGCGGTGGTGTTCCTTCTCGGCTGGATTCTGTTGCGCCGCCGAGTCCTCGGGGTTCTGACCGTGCTCACCGTGGTCGGTGCGCTCGTCGCGGTGACGAACACGCAGGTCTGGAAGGTGCCGACTCTCGCTGCGGCGATGGGTCATCCGCCCGTCGGCACCGTCACCAGCGTCGACATCCCGGGAACGGTGTCGGGTTTCGAGGCCAGACCCGCGTCGGTCTACACCCCGCCGTTCTACCGCGCGGGCGCTCGCGGCGACAACCCGGTGTTGGTGCTGCTCACCGGCCAGCCGGGTCACGTCGTCGACTGGATCGAGGGTGGCCATCTCGCACGAACGATGGATGCATTCGCAGCGAACCACGACGGCCACGCACCCATCGTCGTCGTCGCCGATGCGCTGGGCGACGCCGACGCCAACCCCATGTGCATCGACTCCGATCTGGGCAACGTGTCGACGTATCTCGCCGTCGACGTTCCGGCGTGGGTTCAGCAGAACATGCACGGCTCCACCGATCCGCGAGAGTGGGCAATCGGCGGATACTCGTACGGCGGAACGTGTTCGGTGCAGACCGCGCTGCGCGTGCCGGACGTGTACCCGACGTTCCTCGACATTTCGGGTGAGGACGAGCCGCGACGCGGCACACGGGACGAGTCGATCACCGCGGCCTTCGGTGACGACAGCGACGAATCGGTGGCGAAGTTCGACGCCGTCGCACCTCTGACGTTGCTCGAGCAGAACGACTATCCGGACACAGCGGGTGCTTTCGTCGTCGGAGACGCCGACGAGGAGTTCCGGCCGCAGACACGTCGCTTGTTCGACGCGGCCGTTACCGACGGCATGGACGTGCGGTACGCAGAACTACCCGGTGGCCACTCGATGGACGTGTGGGCGCCCGCGCTCGAGATCGAAATGAACTGGCTGGCACATCGATTGGGTCTCTAGCATTCGCGCATGCTCGTACCCTGGTCGGTGTTGTACCGATGTCCGTGACCCGCGGGCGCGTTCAGTGCGGACAGCAGGTCGACGGTCGTCTGCAGGTACGAGACCACCGGAATCCATGCGGGGACGGGGGCGTCGACGCGGGCGTCGGTCAGGTCGGGACTTTCGTGAATCAGATCGGCCGACCACCAGACGACCGGATCGGAACTGTTGGCGAGTACGACGCCTCCGCCTGCGGTCACCTCACCACTGGGAGGTCCCGCCCATACCGTGCTGCACACGAAACTCGAATCACGGTGCACCGCAGCGCTTCCGGCGACCGATCCGAGGCTCTGTCCGTAGACGTGGAGCTCGGGACGCGACAGCGGATCGTACGTTCGCAGTCTGTCTCGCACTGCGTTCAACAGTGCGGTCGTCGCGTCGACGGCCGCGTCCTCGGCGAAAAGAAATGTCGCCCAACTGGGTTGGTCGGAGTACTGCAGAGCCACTGTCGCGACGTCGTCGGCGAATCGCTCCTCGATGCCGCTGACGGCGTTCTCGTCGACCCATCCCGATCCGGTCGGAACAGCGATGACGATGTGCTCCTTGTCGAATCCCCCTGCACGACCCAGTTCGTCGACGGCGAGTCGTGCTCGTTCGTCGACGGTCGCGGCGGATCTCAGTCCGACGTACGTCCGGATTGCCGAACCGTCGGCCCCGGCAGCGACGAACCTGCGGCCCTCGCGACCCAAGTCGTCCCACCGGATCTGCGACGCTGTGTTCGGAGCGGTGAGATCGGTGTCGACGACGGCGTCGGCAAGCGTGTAGCGAGTCTCGAAGGCGTGCCGAGCCCACGGAACCGCGAACACGAAGCCGACGACGACCACGACGAGCGCAGCGACCGTGACTCGCGCCGTGCCGACAGCTCGCACGCCGCGTGCCGATGCGACTCCGGCGACGATCAGCATCGCCGATATCGACACCGACCCGCACAGCACTTCGACCCAGTGCATCGCGCCGGTGGGCGGCTGACCCATCGCGTCACGCAGTCGGTTCTGCCAGTGAGCGGCGGCGACGACTGCTCCGGCCACGGCGACGATGCCGACCGAGGCTGCGACGCGTCGCGCGGTCGGCTGCGGGCCCCTGCAGTGCAGTCGCGTCGTGATCCGGTGGAGGACGGCGGACAGCAGCAGGGCCGTGGCTGCGAACAGCGCTGTCACGACCGCCTGGACTTCGGGTGCGCGAGGAAGCAGCGACGGGGCCAGCGATGCCACGGTCGCCGCCGACAGCAGAACCGACGTCGTGACGCGGGGAACGGCGGGTGGGCGTCGGGGAGTGTCGATCGGGTGGGTCGCCGGGATGACGAGAGTCGCGGTCATGCGTGTGCCTTCGCTCGGCGTGCGACAACGGCGGCCGCGGTGGACGCTGCAGCAGCACCGGCGGCGACGAGCGTGCCGGCAAGAAGGAACGGCAGAGCAGGTTCGGGGCCTGGGTTGCCGTACCCCTGGCGCCACGAGTTGAAATCGACTGCGGCAGAGGCGACGTCGCTCATCAGGTAGCAGACCGAACGGGAACCGATTCCGTCACGAACACGGCAGGAATCGTGCAGGGAAGTCCGAAGCGATGCGTCGAGGTCCTCGCGAAGTCGCGTTGCCGCCGGATCGCCTGTCGCAGCACCGTATCGGATGAGGTCGTACCCGAGATCGTGTGCCTTGCAGGCGGTGTCGAACTCCCGTGGGAGGGGAATCGGTGACGAGCACTCGCCCGTCGGGTTCACGAGCACACCGTTCTCGACGGCGGGCTCGTAGAACATCGTCCGAAAACCCGTGGGCACCCGGCCGGCCGCGAGAACGGCGTCGTTCGCGGTCAAGGCGTCGATGGCGACGGACACCGCCGAGGTGTGCGCGTCCGAGGCGGCGGCGGTGGGGAGTCCGATGCTTGCTCCGAGACCCACCGTGGTCAGAAGTGCTCCGATGGCGATCTTCGCTCTCGCTGTCATGACCCGAGACGCTAGGAACGCTCCACGTTGCAGGTCATCGGACCGAGGTCGCGATCCCGCGTCACACCTCCGGACCGACAGCCGGTCCTTCTGATACCGCGGTACGGGTCCTGATCTCACCCCGAGGTATGACGACTTTCGTCGCGTCGGTTCCTAGAGTTCACGGGGTGAGCAGAGGTAATGCGATGGGAAGCCCCGTGAACACGACCGTGGCAGGTGTGCGACGGCTCGTCGCGGGTCGAGTCGTCGATGTCGTGATCGTTCTCGTCACGGCCATTCTGTACGCGGTGGCATGGCCGACGCTGCAGTTGACGCATGACGTGTCGCCGCCCCTCATGCCGATCGTCGCTGCGCTCGCGGTCTTCCCGTTTCTGCTCGTGCGCGCCAATCCGGCTCTGGGATGGGCGATCTCGGCGGCCTCCGCGTTGGTCGTGCCCGTCGCGTTCGACAACGTTCCGGGCTACGACTATCCGTGGCAGGTCACCCACATCATGGTGATGTTGGTGCTGGTGTTCGCAGTGAGTCTGCGGTGTGCGATGCCGATCGTCGGCGTCGCCTGGGGGGCGACGGTACTGCTGTTCCTGTCGTTCACACCCGGCGACGACGGCATCGGCTGGGCCGTCGGGTTCACGGCTGTCGTCGTGTTCGGACTGCTCGTGCGATGGCTCGTGTTGTCGCGTCGTCAACTTGCTCGCCAGGAGGAGATGAGCGAACTCGAACGGGCGCGGCGCGCCATCCTCGAGGAGAAGGCGAAGATCGCGCGAGATCTGCACGACGTCGTCGCCCATCACATGTCTCTCGTGGTGGTGCAGGCGCAGAGCGCCCCGTATCGACTCGACGATGTATCACCCTCGGCTGCAGCGGAATTCGAGTCCATCGGCGCCACCGCGCGCGAGGCGCTCAACGAGATCCGCGGCATGCTCGGGGTTCTGCGCAGCGACGGTCACGTCGTCGACGACGCCCCGCAGCCCAGCGCGTCGGACGTCGACGCGCTTCTGGTGAGCGCGCAACGAGCCGGTGTTCGACTCACGTGGACGTCGACGGGACAACCGTCGCTCGTATCGGCCGGTACGGGTCTCGCGCTGTATCGCATTCTGCAGGAATCGCTGTCCAACGCCGCTCGCCACGCCCCCGACAGCGATGTGCGTGTGCGCCTCGACTACGGATCGGATCTGGTGTTCCTGGAAGTGATCAACGGGCCGTCACCCGCGGGCGTCGTCGCCGTCGAGAACTCCGGAGGCCATGGCGTGCAGGGTATGAGAGACCGAGCCCGCGGTGCAGCGGGGTGGCTCGACACACGTCCGCTGTCCGACGGCGGCTTCGAAGTCGTCGCCCGACTACCCGTCGACGCGATTCCGGTGGCGGCCCCGTCGGCATAGGGTGTCACCCGTGGCAATCACGGTATTCATCGCCGACGATCAGGCAATGGTTCGACAGGGATTCGGTGCATTGCTGGCCGCTCAGGCCGACATCTCCGTCATCGGGGACGCCGACAACGGAGCGAGTGCCGTCAGCGAAGTGACGCGGCTGCTCCCCGACGTCGTACTGATGGACGTGCGCATGCCGCAGATGAACGGTCTCGATGCCGCGCGCGCCATTCTCGGTGCGGGACTGCCACATCCGGTACGCATTCTGATGCTCACGACGTTCGACATCGACGACTACGTCTACGAAGCGCTCACCATCGGCGCCAGCGGCTTCATGCTCAAGGATGCGCCCGCCGAGGAACTGATCCGCGGCGTACGCGTCGTCGCCGCGGGGGAGGCATTGCTCGCGCCGTCGGTGACGCGTCGCCTCATCGCCGACGTGACGTCCAGGCGCGGAACACCCCGGGTGGAACCGTCGTCGCTGCGGGTTCTGACGCCGCGCGAACGCGAGGTGCTCGAGTTGATCGCCAAGGGGATGTCGAACACGGAGATCGCGCAGTCGTTGTTCGTCGCCGAGCAGACCGTCAAGACACACGTCGGCAAGGTGCTCGGCAAACTCGGTCTGCGGGACCGGGCGCAAGCAGTCGTGCTGGCATACGAGAGCGGCGTCGTCACTCCAGGCTGACCATCCGACCGTCACGAATTACGGTAGGAGGTATGGCCACGACGAAAGGCGAGAATTCGATGCGCATCGGTGTTCTGACCGGCGGCGGTGACTGCCCGGGACTCAACGCAGTGATCAGGGCGGTGGTTCGCACCGCGGATGCGCGCTACGGATCGACCGTCGTCGGATTTCTCGACGGATGGCGAGGGTTGCTGGAGGACCGGCGGATTCAGCTCCGCAACGACGACCGCAACGATCGGCTGCTGACCAAGGGCGGCACGATCCTCGGGACAGCACGGACCAACCCCGATGTGCTGCGCGCCGGGCTCGACCGGATCAAGCAGACGCTCGAGGACAACGGCATCGACGTGCTCATCCCGATCGGTGGTGAGGGAACTCTTACGGCCGCGAACTGGCTGTCCGAGGAAGGCGTTCCCGTCGTCGGCGTCCCGAAGACGATCGACAACGACATCGACTGCACCGACGTCACATTCGGCTTCGACACCGCGCTCACCATCGCCACCGACGCGATCGACCGGCTGCACAGCACCGCGGAGTCGCATCAGCGCGTCATGCTCGTCGAGGTCATGGGACGGCACGCGGGATGGATTGCCCTGCACGCCGGTCTGGCGTCCGGATCGCACATGACGTTGATCCCGGAGCAGCCGTTCGACGTCGACGAGGTCTGTGATCTCGTGCGCAAGAGGTTCCAGCGCGGCGACTCGCACTTCATCTGCGTCGTCGCCGAGGGGGCGAAGCCGAAGGAGGGGTCGATGTCGCTTCTCGACGGCGGTATCGACGAATTCGGACACGTGCGATTCACCGGCGTCGCGCATCAACTCGGTCAGGAAATCGAGCGGCGGATCAACAAGGAAGTACGCACGACGGTGCTCGGGCACGTGCAGCGCGGCGGGACCCCGACGCCGTACGACCGCGTGCTCGCGACGCGTTTCGGTGTCAACGCCGCCGACGCCGCCCACGCTGGGGACTTCGGCAAGATGGTCTCGCTGCGCGGGGTCGACATCGGGCTGGTCTCGCTCGACGAGGCCGTCAAGCAACTCAAGCGGGTGCCGGAAAGCCGGTACGTCGACGCGGCGGCGTTCTTCGGGTAGGCGCCTTCGGCGCCCGTGAGTACTTATGTATAGAGGGCTATGCATTAGTACTCACGGGTGCCGGAGGCGCCTCGTTACTGACGCGTTCGCACCAGCGCATAAACTGACGTGCATGACTGCTGCCACGGTCGATCTCATCGACTACGACGACGTGCTGACCCGATTCGACCCCGTTCTGGGTATGGAGGTCCACGTCGAGCTGGGCACAGCGACCAAGATGTTCTGCGGCTGCCCGACTGCGTTCGGTGCCGAGCCCAACACGCAGGTCTGCCCGGTGTGCCTGGGCCTCCCCGGCGCCCTCCCGGTGGTCAACTCCGCCGCCGTGGAATCGGCCATCCGCATCGGCCTTGCACTGAACTGCTCCATCACCCCGTGGGGCCGTTTCGCTCGGAAGAACTACTTCTACCCGGATCAGCCGAAGAACTACCAGATTTCGCAGTACGACGAGCCGATCGCCACCGAGGGCTACCTCGACGTCGTCCTCGACGACGGCAGCACCTTTCGCGTCGAGATCGAGCGGGCGCACATGGAGGAAGACACCGGCAAGTCGACGCACGTCGGCGGCGCGACCGGACGCATCGAGGGAGCGAGCCACTCGCTGCTCGACTACAACCGCGCGGGCGTTCCGCTCGTCGAGATCGTCACCAAGCCGATCACCGGTACCGGGGAGCGCGCTCCCGAGGTGGCACGCGCCTACGTCACCGCCCTGCGTGACCTGCTGAAGGCCCTCGATGTGTCCGACGTCCGCATGGACCAGGGCTCGCTGCGTTGCGACGCCAACGTGTCGCTCATGGAGAAGACGGCCACCGAGTTCGGTACACGCACCGAGACGAAGAACGTCAACTCGCTCAAGAGCGTCGAGGTCGCCGTTCGCTACGAGATGCGCAGGCAGGCAGCCGTGCTGCAGTCCGGCGGCGAGGTCGTGCAGGAAACCCGTCACTTCCAGGAGTCCGACGGCACCACGTCCCCCGGACGCAAGAAGGAGACGGCCGAGGACTACCGCTACTTTCCCGAGCCCGACCTCGCGCCCGTCGCACCGGACGCAGCCTGGATCGAAGAGCTCCGCGGCACGCTGCCCGAGCTTCCGTGGCTGCGCCGCGCCCGCATCCAGGCCGACTGGGGCGTCTCCGACGAGGAGATGCGTGACCTCGTGAACTCCGGAGCTCTCGACCTCGTCGCGGCGACCGTCGACGCGGGTGCACCCGCGCAGGCCGCGCGGTCTTGGTGGGTGTCCTATCTGGCTCAGCAGGCGAACGTCAAGGGCGTCGAGCTCACCGAGCTGGCCATCACGCCGGCTCAGGTCGCAGCTGTCGTCGCGCTGGTCGCCGACGGCAAGGTCAACAACAACGGTGCTCGTCAGATCGTCGACGGTGTCCTCGCCGGGGAGGGCGAACCTGCCGACGTCATGGCTGCTCGTGGTCTCGTCGTCGAGAAGGACGACACCAAGTTGCAGGCAGCCGTCGACGAGGCTCTCGCCGCGAATCCCGGTGTCGCAGACAAGATCCGCAGCGGCAAGGTTCAGGCGGCGGGTGCCATCGTCGGTGCCGTCATGAAGGCGACACGTGGCCAGGCCGACGCAGCACGAGTCAAGGAACTTGTGCTCGCCGCCTGCAGCTAGCTCTAGTCGAATCCGCCTCCGCCTGCGGGGACCGGAATCTTGACGACGCGATCGTCGTTGGGGCCGGGCGCGTCACCGTTCTTGTTGACGGTCCCGGCCCAGATCGTGCCGTCGCCCGAGATCGCGGCGCCGTTGAGCTGGCCGTAACGGTCCTGCGCGACGAGGGACGGCGCGGCGGTCACGGCTCCGGTGTTCTCGTCGGTTGCGAGCACGGCGACGGCCTTGCCCGTCGTCAGCGCGATGGCCACCGTGCCGGGGCCGGCCGCGCAGCCGGCGACACCGGGACGGTCCGGCCAGGTCCACACCGGTGAGACGACCGTGCCGAGTTGGTCGATGCGCTGCAGCCGATCCTCGACGGCCGTCCGGTCGGTGACCCAGATGCTTCCGGTCTGATCGGTGCAGACGTCGCCTGCGGTCCCGATACCGCTCAGTGCGACGGCCGGGGCAGGCGGGTTCGCGGACGGCGTCAACGAGTCGACGCGAAGCAACTTGCCGGAAAGTGACGCCGGATCCGTTGCGGCAGCAGGGTTTCCGGCATCGCCCGTCAGTACCAGCATCTGACTGGGGCTGGAGAATTCGATCGCACCTCGGTTGCTCACCTGGCCGCGCGGGATGCCTGTCAGTACCGGCTTCGGGGTGTCTCCGGCTGCGATACGGACGACACGGTTGTCCGAGCCCGTCGTGATGTAGGCGTAGATGAGTCCGTCCTCGGCGTAGCTCGGGGACAACGCCAGATCCAGCAGACCGCCGTCGCCGGACGCGTCGACGTCGACGCGCGCTACTTCCGTCGGCTGCTGCCCCTGGGCGACCTGCACTATCCGCCCGGTACGCCGCTCGCCGATCAACGCCGACGCACCACCGGGGAGCATGACGAGACCACCGGTGGTGTCGAGACACGTCGCGATCACGTTCGGGTCCGGGTCGACACACGGACCGGGAGGCGGGCCGGGAGCGGCCGAGGTGGACGTCGGAGGCGCGTCGGGGTCGACGGGTTCGATCTCGGCGGCGCCGAAGGACGGCTCGGGGCTGAACGGGGTGGATGCGGAGTCGTCGAAGCGTGCACATCCCGCCGCCATGATCGCGGTGACGGCCAGGACTGCGGAGGCGGTAGCTCTTCGTGACGACGCACGCACCAACTTCATGTACGCAAACGTTACGGAAACCTCGGCGCACTTCGCCAGGCGGTCCGGATCCGTGAGCGCCGCGCCCGACTCAATGTAGGTGCATCAGCGCCTCACCGCTCTAGTGTTGGAGACGTGACCGACAAGCCCCGTGACTCCGACAAGCCCGACTCCGGCTACGAGCCTGCGTCGAGCCCGTACGACCAGCCCACCGAACAGATTCAGCAGCCGCCGAAGACGCGCCCGGCCTCGGGTGACTCGAACAAGTTGCCACGTACCGACGACGACTTGGACTTCGGGAGCAGCACGGCGTCGTACCCGACCGAGCAGCTACCCGCGTTCCGCCCGTCGAAATACGAGGAGCCGACGCCGTCGGACACCGGATCGTCGTACTCCGACAAGCCGACGGAGGTGTTCGACCGCTCCCAGACGAGTGCGCCGGTCTCACCGGCACCGTCCGTGTCCCCAGCCGCTTCCGCGCCGGAACCCGTCGTGCGTACCGAGACGGTGCAGATCCCGGCCAAGCGCGGCACGCTGGATCTCGGATTGCTGTTGCTGCGTCTGGCAGTGGGTGGCATCTTCCTCGTGCACGGCCTTCAGAAGCTGGTCGGCTTGTGGAACGGCCCGGGTCTCGACGGCTTCCGCGGACTGCTCGAGGACACCGGCTACGAGCAGGCCAACATCCTCGCGATCGCGGGCGCGGTCGGCGAGACCGCGGGCGGTGCGCTGCTGATACTCGGACTGGCGACGCCGTTCGCGGGTGCCGCGGTTCTCGGCGTCATGATCAACGCGTGGTGCTTCAAACAGGCCGCCGACCCGGGTCTGCAGTTCTTCGCGCCGAACGGCGTCGAATACGAGAGCCTCCTGGGCGTTGCAGCCGCCGCGATCATTCTGACCGGCCCGGGCAAGATCGCGCTCGACGGCCGCAGAGGATGGGCGACGCGTCCGCGCTTCGGTTCGTTCCTTGCGCTGCTGCTCGGCATCGCCGGCGGCGTCTGCATCTGGATCTTCCTGAACGGTGCGAACCCGATAGCGGCGTAGCCGCATGTGAGTGGGAATGCGTACTGGAGTACGCATTCCCACTCACGGGGGCCTAGGGCACGTACCGCACTGCGCCCTTGTCGGCCGACGTCGCGAGAGCTGCGTACGCGCGCAGGGCCGTGGTCACCGTGCGCTGGCGATCCACGGGCTGCCACGGGCGCTCCGACGCCTCCATCTTGGCCCGTCGCGTCGCGAGAACATCGTCGTCGACGAGGATCTCGAGCGTGCGCGAGCCGACGTCGATGCGCACCTGGTCGCCGTTCTCCACCAGACCGATGACGCCGCCCGACGCGGCCTCCGGGGAGATGTGGCCGATGGACAGGCCGGACGTGCCACCGGAGAAGCGGCCGTCGGTGATCAGCGCGCACTCCTTCCCGAGACCGGCACCCTTGAGGAACGCCGTCGGGTGCAGCATCTCCTGCATGCCTGGGCCGCCCTTGGGGCCCTCGTAGCGCACGACGAGCACGTCGCCCGGCTTGATCTTCTTCTGCAGGATCGCCGACACGGCTTCTTCCTGCGACTCCACGACGAGCGCCGGGCCCTGGAACGAGAACAGTTCCTCGTCGATGCCCGCCGTCTTCAGGATGGCGCCGTCGACCGCGATGTTGCCGCGCAGCACGACAAGACCACCCTCGACGGTGTACGCGTGCTCCTTGTCGCGAATGCACCCGCCCGCGGCGTCGGTGTCGAGCGACGACCACCGGTTGTCCGTCGAGAACGGTTCGGTGGTGCGCACTCCACCGGGAGCAGCATGGAACAGCTCGAGGGCCTCGTCGGAAGCCTTGCCGGAGCGGATGTCCCAAGTGTCGAGCCACTCGTCGAAGCTCTTCGTGTGCACCGTCGAGACGTCGGTCTCGAGCAGGCCTGCGCGACGCAGTTCGCCCAGCAGCGCCGGGATTCCGCCTGCGCGGTGCACGTCTTCCATGTGGTAATCGGAGTTCGGCGACACCTTGGACAGGCAGGGGACCTTGCGGCTGATGGCGTCGATGGTCTCCAGATCGAAGTCGACCTCGCCCTCCTGGGCTGCGGCGAGCGTGTGCAGCACGGTGTTGGTCGAGCCGCCCATCGCGACGTCGAGTGCCATCGCGTTGCGGAACGCGGCGGGGGTGGCGATGCTGCGCGGCAGCACGGAGTGGTCGTCCTCGCGGTAGTACTTGAGCGCGGCTTCGACGACGACGGTGCCCGCCTTCTCGAAGAGTGCGCGACGCGCACTGTGCGTCGCGAGTGTGGATCCGTTGCCCGGCAGAGCAAGACCGAGGGCCTCGGTGAGGCAATTCATCGAGTTGGCGGTGAACATGCCCGAGCACGAACCACACGTGGGGCAGGCGCTGCGCTCGACCTCGTCGAGTCCTTCCTCGGACACGGACTCGTTGGCGCTCGCCGAGATCGCGGTGATGAGGTCGGTCGGTGCCTGCGCGACGCCACCGACGACGACGGCCTTGCCCGCTTCCATCGGACCGCCCGAGACGAAGACCGTCGGGATGTTCAGACGCATCGCGGCATTGAGCATGCCGGGAGTGATCTTGTCGCAGTTGGAGATACAGACGAGCGCGTCGGCGGTGTGCGCGTTGGCCATGTATTCGACCGAGTCCGCGATGATTTCGCGGCTCGGCAGGGAATAGAGCATGCCGCCGTGGCCCATTGCGATCCCGTCGTCGACAGCGATTGTGTGGAACTCACGTGGAACGCCACCGGCAGCGCGGACGGCGTCGGCGACGATTTCGCCTACGTTCTTCAAATGCACGTGGCCGGGCACGAATTGGGTGTACGAGTTGGCGATCGCGACGATCGGCCTACCGAAATCCGAGTCCGTCATTCCGGTGGCGCGCCAGAGCGAGCGTGCGCCCGCGGCGTTGCGTCCGACAGTGGTAACCCGTGACCGTAGCGGCGGCATGCTTCGATTCCTCAATCTGTGGAGCGAATACTTTTCAGCGGATATCGCTCCGGCAAGGCTACTCCCGTATCACGAGGTGCCCTTGTCCGGTCCGTCGTCGGTTTCCGAATCCTGCTCCGCCCGCTCGGCATCGGCCGCGGCGGCATCGGCCGCTGCTGCCGCGTACGGATCGGTGATGCGTCCACCGCTCGCGGCCGCCAACTGAGGCAGACGGTCGAAACGAACGAGAGGAAGTGACTTCTCGCTCTTGTCCTTCAGGACGACGCGTGCCCACCGACGGTCGGGAAAGTGGATGCCGCGGACGTCGTCCCACCCTATGAACTCGGAGCCGAGGAATCGACGCACCGAAAGACCGTCGATCGACACCACGGTCCTGACCCGAATCACCCACACGGCCACTACGATGGGGACCACGAAGAGCCAGCCGAGAGCGGCAGGCCAACTCGCTGCGGGGAAGAAAACTCCGAACAGGAGCAGGGCCACGCCGATCAGCGCGAGGCGGGGAAGCCGGATGACCTGTGGGGAGGGATCGGGCGTGTGGGATGATGTGTCCGGTGGTTCGGACTGCTGCGGAGACGACACCCATTCATCTTCGCATTGCAACTGCGCGATCTCACATAATGGGATTGCGTCGTGACGAGTTTGACTGTTCCCTATGCGCGCGCCTACCGTCGAGCGCGTGAAGCGGAATCAGATACTCGTAATCGGCCGGCGCGTCGTCGCCTGAGCCGGTTCATTCCAACTCGCATCGACGCGCCACCCTCGTACAGCCTCGGCTGGCGGGGGTTTTTTCTTGCCCAGAGATCGTCCAGTACCAAAACCCTGAGGAAGCCGCAGTGAGCGCACCAACCGCACGCCCAGGGCCCACGACACGTAAGTCGGGGGCAGTCAGCAGCTCGTCGACGCAAGAGACGCCGACGGTAGGCATCGTCGAAGGATCTCGCCGTCAGGTCGCACCCGAAAAGGTGACCGGCGCGCAGTCCGTCGTCCGAGCGCTCGAGGAACTCGACGTCGACACGGTATTCGGTATTCCCGGCGGCGCCGTCCTTCCCGTCTACGACCCGCTCTTCGACTCGAAGAAGGTCCGCCACGTCCTCGTCCGGCACGAGCAGGGTGCAGGACACGCCGCAACGGGTTACGCCCAGGCAACCGGCCGCGTCGGTGTCTGCATGGCGACGTCCGGACCCGGCGCGACCAACCTCGTGACCCCGCTCGCCGACGCGCAGATGGACTCGGTCCCGGTCGTCGCGATCACCGGTCAGGTCGCCCGCAGCCTCATCGGCACCGACGGGTTCCAGGAGGCCGACATCTCCGGCATCACCATGCCGGTGACCAAGCACAACTTCCTGATCACCGACGGGGTCGACATCCCGCGGATCATCGCCGAGGCGTTCTACATCGCCGCGTCCGGTCGTCCGGGCGCTGTCCTCGTCGACATCCCGAAGGACATCCTGCAGGCGCAGACGACGTTCTCGTGGCCGCCGGAGATGCGACTGCCCGGCTACCGTCCGGTGACCAAGCCGCACGGCAAGCAGGTTCGCGAAGCGGCGCGCTTCATCGCCGACGCGAAGCAGCCCGTGCTGTATGTCGGCGGCGGTGTCATCAAGGCCAATGCGTCGGCCGAGTTGCTGGAACTCGCGGAGCTGACCGGCATTCCGGTCGTCACCACCCTGATGGCGCGTGGCGCGTTCCCCGACACGCACCAGCTGAACCTCGGCATGCCGGGCATGCACGGAACCGTTGCAGCCGTTGCGGCACTGCAGAAGAGCGACCTGCTCATCACGCTCGGCGCTCGTTTCGACGACCGTGTCACCGGCAAGCTGTCGTCGTTCGCGCCGAACGCCAAGGTCATTCACGCCGACATCGACCCGGCCGAGATCGGCAAGAACCGATACGCGGACGTGCCGATCGTCGGTGACTGCAAGGAGGTCGTCGTCGAGCTGATCGAGGCCATCCGCGCGGACCGTGCCACCGGCACGACGCTGGACCTCGCGGAGTGGTGGACCTACCTCGACGGCATCCGCAAGACGTACCCGCTGAGCTACGACCGTCCCCAGGACGGGAGCATGTCGCCGGAATTCGTCATCTCCGCGGTCGGCAAGGCCGCAGGTCCCGACGCGGTGTACTGCGCGGGCGTCGGCCAGCATCAGATGTGGGCGGCGCAGTTCATCGACTACGAGAAGCCGCGTACGTGGCTCAACTCGGGTGGTCTGGGCACCATGGGGTACGCGGTTCCCGCAGCCATGGGCGCCAAGATGGGCGTGCCGGACACCGAGGTGTGGGCGATCGACGGCGACGGCTGCTTCCAGATGACCAATCAGGAACTCGCCACGTGCGCGGTCGAGGGCATCCCGATCAAGGTCGCGTTGATCAACAACGGCAACCTCGGCATGGTTCGGCAGTGGCAGACGCTGTTCTACGAGGAGCGTTACTCCAACACGAACCTCGGAACCCATGGCACGCAGCGCATTCCGGACTTCGTCAAGCTGGCCGAGGCTCTCGGTTGCGTCGGAATCCGGTGCGAGCGCGAGGAAGACGTCGACGACGTCATCGCGCAGGCCCGGGCGATCACGGACCGGCCGGTCGTCATCGACTTCATCGTCGGTGCCGACGCGCAGGTCTGGCCGATGGTGGCCGCAGGCACGGGTAACGACGAGATCATGGCAGCACGCGGCATCCGCCCGCTGTTCGACGAGGACGAGGCCTCGGTCGCCGAGCCGGCCGTCATCCACGAAGCCATGAACCGCGAGCAGGCGCACGGTGAGGCGCTGTCCGCGAACGACGAGAAGGGCACCGCGAAGTGAGCACGAGTCATACCCTCAGCGTCCTCGTCGAGGACAAGCCAGGTGTGCTGGCCCGCGTCGCCGCGCTGTTCTCGCGTCGCGGATTCAACATCTCCTCGCTCGCCGTCGGCGGCACCGAGATTCCCGAGATCTCGCGCATGACCATCGTCGTGACCGTCGACGAATTCCCGCTCGAACAGGTGACGAAGCAGCTGAACAAGCTCATCAACGTCATCAAGATCGTCGAGCAGGACGACGACACGTCGGTGGCGCGAGAGTTGGTCCTGATCAAGGTGCGTGCCGACGCAAGCGTGCGGAGCGAGGTCATCGAAACGGTGAACCTGTTCCGCGCCAAGGTGATCGACGTGTCGCCCGAGTCCGTCACGGTCGAGGCGACGGGCACCCGCTCGAAGCTCGATGCGTTGCTGAAGATGTTGGACCCCTATGGAATTCGAGAAATAGTTCAGTCGGGAGTCGTTGCCGTCGGACGTGGACCGAAATCGATCACTGCCTCGCGCTAGCCGCGAGCAGTACAGCGTAAAACCCAAGAGGAAAGGTAATAACCAGTGGCAGTCGAGATGTTCTACGACGACGATGCTGATCTGTCGATCATCCAGGGCCGCAAGGTCGCGGTCATCGGCTACGGAAGCCAGGGCCACGCGCATTCGCTGAGCCTGCGCGACTCGGGCGTCGACGTCCGCATCGGCCTGAAGGAAGGCTCGAAGTCTCGCGCCAAGGCCGAGGAGCAGGGACTGACCGTCGGTACGCCGGCAGAGGTTTCCGCATGGGCCGACGTCATCATGGTGCTCGCACCCGACACCGCTCAGGCATCGATCTTCAAGGAAGAGATCGAGCCGAACCTGAAGGACGGCGACGCGCTGTTCTTCGGTCACGGACTCAACATCCACTTCGACCTGATCAAGGCTCCTGCCGGCGTCACGGTCGGCATGGTGGCCCCCAAGGGCCCCGGCCACCTCGTGCGTCGCCAGTTCGTCGACGGCAAGGGCGTTCCCGCGCTCATCGCCATCGATCAGGACCCGAAGGGCGAGGGCCAGGCGCTCGCGCTGTCGTGGGCCAAGGGCATCGGTGGCACGCGCGCAGGCGTCATCAAGACCACGTTCAAGGAAGAGACCGAGACGGACCTCTTCGGCGAGCAGGCTGTCCTCTGCGGTGGCACGGAAGAACTCGTCAAGACGGGCTTCGAGGTCATGGTCGAGGCCGGCTACGCACCCGAGATGGCGTACTTCGAGGTTCTGCACGAGCTCAAGCTCATCGTCGACCTCATGTACGAGGGTGGCATCGCCCGCATGAACTACTCGGTGTCCGACACCGCGGAGTTCGGCGGCTACCTTTCCGGCCCGCGCGTCATCGACTCGGGCACCAAGGAGCGCATGAAGGCGATCCTGGCCGACATCCAGTCCGGTGAGTTCACCCGTCGCCTCGTCGCCAACGTCGAGAACGGCAACACCGAGCTCGAAGGCCTGCGCAAGGCCAACGCCGAGCACCCCATCGAGGTCACCGGCAAGAAGTTGCGCGACCTGATGAGCTGGGTCGACCGTCCGATCACCGAGACGGCCTGATCCGTCGTACACGAGTGAAGGGCATCCGCGAGGGTGCCCTTCGCTCGTTCGGTGAGGGTGAACCCCGTGCTGTTCGCCCAGGCCATTAAACTTGTCCCGCACTCGCACTCTTTCACCAGCTCGAAACCGACATAGGGGAGTTCTTCACGTGAGCCAGCCAGGCCGTCCTGTCGTTCTGATCGCCGACAAACTTGCGCAGTCCACAGTCGAGGCCCTCGGCGACGGCGTCGAGGTCCGTTGGGTCGACGGCCCGGACCGCCCCGCCCTGCTCGCCGCCGTCCCCGAGGCCGACGCGATCCTCGTTCGCTCCGCGACGACAGTCGACGCCGAGGTACTCGCCGCAGGCACCAAGCTGAAGATCGTCGCCCGCGCAGGCGTCGGCCTCGACAACGTCGACGTACCGGCAGCCACCGAGCGCGGTGTCCTCGTCGTCAACGCACCGACGTCGAACATCCACACCGCTGCCGAGCACGCCGTGACGCTGCTGCTGTCCGCTGCGCGTCAGATCCCCGCCGCCGACAAGACGCTGCGTGAGCACGAGTGGAAGCGCAGCAAGTTCAACGGCGTCGAGATCTTCGGCAAGACCGTCGGCGTCGTCGGACTCGGCCGCATCGGCCAGCTGTTCGCGCAGCGCCTCGCCGCGTTCGAGACCCACGTCATCGCGTACGACCCCTACGTCTCCGCAGCACGCGCCGCACAGCTCGGCATCGAGCTCGTCAGCCTCGACGAACTGCTCACGCGCGCCGACATGTTCTCGGTGCACCTGCCCAAGACCCCCGAGACCAAGGGCATCATCGGCAAGGAAGCCCTCGCCAAGACCAAGCCCGGCGTCATCGTCGTCAACGCGGCTCGCGGTGGGCTCGTCGACGAGCAGGCTCTCGCCGACGCCATCACCAGCGGCCACGTCTTCGCTGCAGGCATCGACGTCTACGCCAGCGAGCCCTGCACCGACAGCCCGCTGTTCGAACTGCCCCAGGTCGTCGTCACGCCGCACCTCGGTGCGTCGACCACCGAAGCGCAGGATCGCGCGGGCACCGACGTCGCGAAGTCCGTATTGCTCGCTCTCGCAGGCGAATTCGTTCCCGATGCGGTGAACGTCAAGGGCGGCGCGGTCGGCGAGGAAGTGTCGCCGTGGCTCGACATCGTTCGCAAGCAGGGTGTCCTGCTCGGTGCGCTGTCCGACGAACTGCCGTCGTCGCTGTCGGTCGACGTCCGCGGTGAGCTCGCAGCCGAGGACGTCGAAATCCTCAAGCTGTCGGCGCTGCGCGGTCTGTTCTCCGCCGTCATCGAGGATTCGGTCACGTTCGTCAACGCACCCTCGCTCGCCGAGGAGCGCGGTGTCACCGCCGAGGTCACCACGGCACCCGAGAGCGAGAACCACCGCAGCGTCGTCGACATCCGCGCCGTCTACGGCGACGGCACCGTCCTCAACGTCGCGGGCACGCTCACCGGAACCCAGCAGGTCGAGAAGATCGTCAACATCAACGGACGCAACTTCGACCTGCGTGCCGAGGGCAAGAACCTCATCATCAACTACACCGACCAGCCCGGCAGCCTCGGCCGCATCGGCACACTGCTCGGCGACGCGGGCGTCGACATCCAGGCCGCGGCGCTCAGCCAGGACTCCGAGGGCGACGGCGCGACGATCCTGCTTCGCGTCGACAAGGACGTGTCCGCCGAGGTCAGCGCGAACATCGCCTCGGCGGTCGGTGCGTCGACCATCGAGCTCGTCGACCTGTCCTGATCGTCTCTCACATCCATTCGCTCGAACAGAACGAGGAGTCAATGAAGCTCGCCGTCATCGCTGGAGATGGAATCGGCCCCGAGGTCGTCGACCAGGCCCTGAAGGTGCTGGACGTCGTCGTCCCCGGCGTCGACAAGACCGAGTACGACCTCGGTGCTCGCCGCTACAACGCGACCGGCGAGCTTCTCCCGGATTCCGTTCTGGACGAGATCCGGGCGCACGACGCAATCCTGTTGGGCGCCATCGGCGATCCGTCCGTGCCCAGTGGTGTGCTCGAGCGCGGACTGCTGCTGCGCGCTCGGTTCGCACTGGACCACCACATCAACCTGCGTCCGGCCAAGCTGTACCCGGGTGTCGTCGGACCGCTCGACGGCAACAAGAACATCGACATCGTCGTCGTCCGTGAAGGAACCGAAGGCCCGTACACCGGCAACGGCGGTGCGCTGCGCGTCGGTACGCCGAACGAGGTCGCGACGGAGGTCAGCGTCAACACTCGCTTCGGTGTCGAGCGCGTGGTGCGTGACGGTTTCGCGCGGGCCATGGGTCGTCGCAAGCACCTGACGTTGCTGCACAAGACGAACGTGCTGTCCTTCGCCGGTAGCCTCTGGGCACGCACGGTCGACGAGGTTGCCAAGGAGTTCCCGGAGGTCGAGGTCGCCTACCAGCACATCGACGCCGCCATGATCCACCTCGTCACCGACCCCGGTCGTTTCGACGTCATCGTCACCGACAACCTGTTCGGCGACATCGTGACCGACCTGTCCGCAGCCGTCAGCGGCGGAATCGGTCTCGCGGCCAGCGGAAACATCGACGCGACGGGTGCGAATCCGTCGATGTTCGAGCCCGTTCACGGCAGCGCACCCGACATCGCGGGCCAGGGCAAGGCGGATCCCACGGCCGCAATCCTGTCGGTGTCGCTGCTCCTCGCACACCTCGGGGACACCGCGAACTCCGAGCGCGTCGAAGCTGCGGTGGCCGCGGACCTCGCGTCGCGCGGAACTGCTCCGGCCTCGACGTCGGAAATCGGTGACAGGATCGCGTCGAAGTTGTAGTCGGGCTGGGGGTGTGGTGCACTCTTGGTTCGAGCGAAGGCCTCCTTCGGTCACTCAGAGTGACCGAAGGGGGCCTTCGGTGTGTTCGGGCCCGGGCCGGGGTTCATCGACCGAATGTCACCCTCGGTCGCTGTGGGCGGTTTCAAGCTGTCGCTGCACCAATGAGCTCTGCGAACTTTTCCAACGGTGGTCTGTAGCCTAGCGTCGCCCTGGGGCGCTCGTTCAATTCCAGGGTGACGCGGCGCAGTTCCTCGGGTGAAT
>NZ_QGNK01000033.1:0-46636 GCF_003336925.1 Rhodococcus sp. Eu-32
ATTCACCCGAGGAACTGCGCCGCGTCACCCTGGAATTGAACGAGCGCCCCAGGGCGACGCTAGGCTACAGACCACCGTTGGAAAAGTTCGCAGAGCTCATTGGTGCAGCGACAGCTTGAAACCGCCCAGAGTGACCACCGGTGACATTCGGTCACCTGGGGCGCGGCCGCCCCGACGCGCCGCCGGTCAGAGATGCAGGTCCCGTTTCCGGATGAGCCCGGTGGCGATGACGCTGACGACCGAGGTTCCGACGAGGAAGCCGCAGGCCAGCCAGGGCGACCCGCTGCCCGCGGCGATGAGGGCCGTCAGGATGAGCGGGGTGACACCGGAGGCGTAGATGCCGGAGAACTGGTAGACGATCGACAGCCCCGTATACCGGATCTCGGTCGGGTACAGGCTGGCGTACAGGGTGCCTTGCGCGCCGTAGAAGAGTGCGTGGACGAATCCGAACACGAGGACGAGGCCGAGCCCGAAGAACCAGAGGTTGCCTGTCCCGAACAGCGCGAACACCGGGAACACGGCGACGCCGTAGAGCGCGATGCCGATGATGTAGATCTGCTTGGCGCCGTAGCGGTCGACCAACAGCCCGGAGACAGGCAGCAGAACGGCCATGATCACCGCGGCGACGGTGACGACGAGCAGCACGGGCACTTTCTCGAAGTCGAGTTCGGTTGTCGCATAGGTAATCGCGAAGACACCCCACGTGTTGAACGCAGCGCCCTCACCCCAACGAGACAGCAGTCCGAGGACGGTTGCTCGAATCGATCTGCGCGCGAACACGTCCCGAACAGGTGCCGACGACCGCTGCTTCAGGTCGGTGACTTCCTGGAAGGCCGGGGTCTCCTCGACTTTCAGTCGCACGATGAGCCCTACTGCCACGAGCACGAGGCTCAGCAGAAACGCGATGCGCCAGCCGTACGCCAGGAAGGCGGCGTCGTCGAACACGGTTTGTAGAAGCGCGAACATCGCTGTGCCGAGCGCCAATCCGAGCGCCAGACCGATCTGAGGGATGCTGCCGAACAGGCCACGCTTCTTCTCGGGACTGTGTTCGACGGCCAGCAGAACAGCACCTGCCCATTCACCGCCCAGCGCGAAGCCCTGCAGAATTCTGAGCAGCAGCAACAGAATCGGCGCGAGTACGCCGATCTGCTCGGCCGTCGGCAAAGCACCCATCAGCGCGGTGGCGATGCCCATGATGAACATCGTCAGCGCGAGGGTCTTCTTACGTCCGATGCGATCGCCGAAGTGGCCGAACACCACTCCGCCGACGGGACGGACGACGAAGCCGACCGCGAATGTCGCGAAGGAGAGCATCGTGCCGACGAACGAACTCTGGTCGGGGAAGAACAGCTGATTGAACACCAGGCTCGCGGCCGTGGCGTACAGGAAGAAGTCGTACCATTCGACGGTCGTTCCGAGAAGGCTTGCGGCGACGACGGTACGCAGGCGCTTCCGTCTGGCCGGGTCCGATTCTGCCGCGGGCTCGGCGATTGCAGTCATGTGTCGCGAGAGTAACTAGGCATCGCCTACAGGTCAGCATTTGAAATCACCGTGATTCGAACTCTGGCGAGCACTCGGAAGCACTGCCAGAATCGGGCGATATGTCTCTGCGCTTTCATTGGTTCCTGCCCACCTACGGCGATTCGCGCAACCTGATGGCAGGCGGCCACGGGTCGTCGATGTCCGGTGACCGACCGGCGACGCTGAAGTATCTGAATCAGATCGGTGCCGCGGCCGAGGACAACGGTTTCGAGGCGGTGCTCACGCCGACCGGCGCATGGTGCGAGGACGCGTGGCTTACGACGGCCATGATGATCGATACGACCGAGACCCTGAAGTTCCTCGTCGCGCTGCGGCCGGGACTGATCGCTCCGACGCTCGCAGCCCAGATGGCGGCGACGTTCCAGTGGCAGTCCGGCGGCAGGTTGCTGCTCAACGTCGTCACGGGCGGTGAGGACCACGAGCAGCGACGGTTCGGCGATTTTTTGACCAAGAACGAACGCTACGAACGCTGCGGCGAATACCTCGACGTGACGCGTCGGCTCTGGGCCGACGACGGACCTGTCACTTTCGACGGCAAATACATCAAGGTCGAGGAGGCGTCGCTGCAACGGCATCCGGAGCCGACGCCGCCGATCTTCTTCGGTGGTTCGTCCCCTGCCGCCGGGACCGTCGCGTCGCAGTTCGCCGATACCTACCTGACGTGGGGTGAGCCGCCGGCTGCCGTGGCGTCGAAGATCGCGTGGATCCGCGACCTCGCGGACGTGCAGGGACGCACGCTCGACTACGGCATCCGCCTGCACGTCATCTCCCGCGACACGTCCGAGCAGGCGTGGGCCGAAGCCGACCGTCTGCTGTCGAACCTCGACCCCGCGACGGTCGACGCCGCGCAGGCAAGTCTCGCCCGGTCGGCGTCCGAAGGTCAGCGTCGGATGCGTGAACTGCACGGCGGCGGCGACGCGTACCAGCAGGGCGCGGACGCCCGTTCGCTCGAGATCGCACCGAACCTGTGGACGGGAGTCGGCCTGGTGCGCGGCGGCGCGGGAACGGCTCTCGTCGGATCGCACGAGGAAGTGGCCGACCGAATCGCGGAGTACGCGTCGATCGGGCTCGATCACTTCGTGCTGTCCGGCTACCCGCACCTCGAGGAAGCGTTCCACTTCGGCGAGGGCGTGCGGCCGATCCTGGAGAAGCGCGGTCTCGTGCAGCCGCGGTCGCGCGAACACGCCACGACCGGCATTCCGTTCCGGTAATCCCCTCGTGCGTGGGAATGTACAGCGGGCTGTACATTCCCACGCACGGGTCGCCTACTCCCGAAACTCCCCCGTCAGCACCTCGCCGGAGTTCTCCCGCGCCCGCAGTTCGACGCGGCGGATCTTGCCCGAGATGGTCTTCGGCAGTTCGAAGAACTCGATCCGTCGGATCCGCAGGTACGGGGCCAGGTTCTCGCGCGCGTACTGCAGAATCTGAGAAGCCGTGTCCTCGTTCGGTTCCCATCCGGCGGCCAGTGAGACGTACGCCTTCGGCACGGCCAGTCGTGTCTCGTCGGGAGCGGGGACGACGGCTGCCTCGGCCACGGCCGGGTGCTCGATCAGCACGCTCTCGAGCTCGAAGGGCGACACCTTGTAGTCCGACGCCTTGAACACGTCGTCGGTCCTGCCCACGTACGTGATGTAGCCGTCCGAGTCCCGGGATGCGACGTCGCCGGTGTGGTAGTACCCGCCGGACATGACCTGTTCGTTGCGTTCGGCGTCGCCGAGGTATCCCGTCATCAGATTGAACGGTGACGCCGCGAGATCGAGGCAGATCTCGCCCTCGTCGGCCCTCGCACCGGTCACCGGGTCGACGATGACGACGGGAACACCGGGCAACGGCCGTCCCATCGATCCGAACTTCAGCTCCGCGCCCGGTGTATTGCCCACGAGCGCAGTGGTTTCCGTCTGTCCGAAGCCGTCACGGATCGTCAGGCCCCACTGCTTCTGCACGTGCGAGATGACCTCGGGGTTCAACGGCTCGCCCGCACCGATCGCTTCGCGCAGAGCGCCCTTGCCGCCGGAGATGTCGGCCTGAATCAGCATGCGCCACACCGTCGGAGGCGCGCAGAACGTCGTGACCTCCGCTCGACGGATCTGCTGGAGCAGAGCCTTCGCGTCGAACCGGCTGTAGTTGTAGATGAAGATGGTCGCTTCGGCGATCCACGGCGCGAAGAAGCAGCTCCACGCATGCTTCGCCCAGCCCGGTGAACTGATGTTGAGGTGGACGTCGCCCGGCTTCACACCGAGGAAGTACATCGTCGTCAGATGTCCGACGGGGTACGACACCTGCGTGTGTTCCACGAGTTTCGGCTTGCTCGTCGTGCCCGACGTGAAGTACATCAGCAGACGGTCGCTGGGCGCGGTGACGGACTCGAACGGCCGGGGATCCTGGACGTCGTACGCCGCGTGGTAGTTCGTCCATCCGTCCGTGTCACCGACGGAGATACGCAGGTAGTCGCCCGGGACCTCGTCGAACTTCGGAGCATCCGACGGGTTGGCGACGACCGCCCTCGCCTGTCCCCGTTCCACACGATCGACGAGGTCGACGGTTCCGATGGCCGTCGTCGTCGGCATCAACACCGCGCCGAGCTTCATGACGGCGAGCATCGTCTCCCACAGTTCGACCTGGTTGCCGAGCATCAGGATCACCGAATCGCCGCGTCCGATGCCGAGCGACTCGAGCCACCGCGCGACCTGGTCGGATCTGCGGGCCATGTCGTCGAAGCTGTACTTGGCCTCGGAACCGTCTTCCTCGACGATCCACAGCGCTGTCGTGTCGTTGCCACGGGCGATGGCGTCGAACCAGTCGATCGCCCAGTTGAACGTGTCGGGGAACGACGGCCACTCGAAGTCGGTCAGGGCCCTGTCGTACTGGCCGTACGCACCGAGCAGCACGTCGCGCGCCTGCCTGAACGCCTTGTTTGCCGTTCCGTCCGTCATCGAAGCTCCTTGAATGTGGCACACGTCTCAGTCCGCCTCAGGCTAGAACGCCGTCGAAAAGCCGCGCTACCCCCGAACAGGGGTGGCGGGACAGTCGGCGTTAAGTGCGCGCCAAGCGGTCGGCGGCAGTCTTCGAGCCATGACAACGACACGGAAAATCCAGAAGATCACCTCCGACGCCGACCTCCTCGGAATCCGGCTCGCCCATCGCGCGATGCGTCGCGACGCCTCCCGCCTCGTCGCGTTGTGTGCCGGGCTCGGCGACGGCATCGAGAGTCCCGACGCGAAGCAGGTGGCCGCTATCTCCGAGTACGTTCACCTGTTCGCCGACAGCATCCATCACCACCACACCACCGAGGACGACGTCCTGTGGCCGAAGATCGTCGCGTCGGTCGGTCCGCACATCGACCTGAGCGATCTGACCGAGGATCACGAAGCCCTCGATCCGTTGCTCGACGAGCTGCGCGCAGCCGCCGACGGTCTCCCCGACAGCCTGCCGCGCCTGACCGCCGCGCTGGTGCAGTTGAAGAACGAACTCGACGAGCACATCGAGGACGAGGAACGCACGATCTTTCCCCTCATCACGGAGCACCTCCCGCTGGCCGAGTGGGAAGCCGTCGAGAACGCGGCGCGCACGGGCGGCAAGGTCGACTTCGAACTTCCCCGAGCATTCGACGTGCTGACCCCGGAGGAACTCGTCCGGCTGAAGAAGGAAGGCGGGATGATGCTGCGGGTAATGATCCCGTTCCTCCGTCGCAAGTACCGCCGTCGAGAACGAGCCTGTGGCCTGTGACTGCACTTCCGCTGTGTTGCAACCCTTTTCGCGACGGTAGTATCACGACGGCCTGAACACCCGGTACGGTCGGCGCGCCCAAAACCGTCTCACGGTTCATTGACAACGTCGTCGCCGCGGGTGGACAGTGGATTACGGCGGAGGTGACGGGTCGGGGTCGACCGCAGTCACGACAGGAGCGGGGTGGGCTCCGAAGGGGTGGGGCCAATGACACAGCTTCGATCGGCGTTCGCGGCGGATGCCCCGATCGAGTCACGCGGTAGTGACGAATGGTCTTCCACCTCAGGGATATTGGGTCCGGTCGACGCCCGTTCGACAGGCGTCGGTGCAGCCTCGTCTCTGTCGACCGAATGCCTCGTCGAGACTCGGCCCGACGCGTCCGTCGACGTCGTTCTGCGGTTCCTGCACTCGCAGGACCGACGAATCGAACGCAGGACCGGTGACTCCTTCGTCGCAGTCGACGACCTGACCGTGGCCGGCACGCACTGGTTGCCGTGGAGGGAGGCAGTCGAAGTCGAACTCGACCTGGGCCCGGTCCCGTTGTCCGCCTTCGGCACCGGAACAGTGGTGCCGGTGACCGTTTCGGGTGGCGTGACGACCGAACCGCTCGGGACCAGGGGACGGATCGTCAGGTCCCGAAAGCCCCTCACGGGCGAGATCGTGCTGTCCGGTGAAGAACTGGGCACGTACACCAAACTGGGCGTCGAAGTGAGCAACACCGGACCGCCCGAACCCGATCGGGAGTCGGCCATTCGCGCGTCGTTCATCGAGACCACTCTGCTTCTCCACGCCGAGCACACGCGGTTCTCGTCACTGCTCGAACCGCCCCAGCCTGCCGTCGAGTCGGCACGAAAGTGTCACCAACACAGGTGTTTTCCCGTGTTGACAGGCGAACGCGGAAGTACCGATTCGATTCTCGTGTCGCCGACCGTGCTGTACGACTATCCCGAAGCCGACTATCCAGAAGCCGACGGACGCGAGTCGGTAGCACCGGACGACGCCGACGGTTGGTGGGAGGCCGATCCCGCGAGTCTCGTCGAACCCGACCCGGACGTCGTCGTCATCGATGGCGTGACGGTCGCGAAGAACAGTGTCGTTCGCGTCCGACGCCGTCGGTCCGGCACACCGGACCTGTTCTTCGGCGGACGAACGGCCCGCGTCGAAACGATTCACGAGGACGCACGCGGTGACACGTGGATCGGCGTCGTGATGCTGGACGATCCGGCAGCCGACATACACGGATGGTCGGGACGTCGGCTCCACCTCGCGCCGAACGAGGTGGAACCAGCCCGAGAGCTCCGCGTCGCGCAGGTCAGATTCGATCCCCTGTCTCCGGGTGGAACAGGTGCACCGGACCGTCGATCTTCGTCAGGCTGACACTGTCGCCGATCCTCGCCGGGGCACGGACCGCGGATCGCGCGACGAGCGACACCGGACCGCCGTCGAGTCCCTTGACCTTGGGATCGTCGAGGTGCGCGTACACGTACGATTCGCTGCCGAGCTCCTCGATCAGATCGACCTTCGCCGCGAAGCCGTCGGAGTGGTCGATGCCCAGCTGTTCGGGACGGAGACCGACCGTGACGGTGTCGAGGTTCGCGCTGGCGAGTTTGGTCAGCTCGTCACGTTCGAGCGGAAGCAACGAGTTTCCGATCTGTAGCCCGCCGGAACCGATCGGCACCGTCATCAGGTTCATGGCGGGAGACCCGATGAATCCGGCGACGAACGCGTTGACTGGCTTGTCGTACAGGTCCGTCGGCGACGCGAACTGCTGCAGCTTGCCGCCGCGCAGCACGGCGACGCGGTCACCCATCGTCATGGCCTCGACCTGGTCGTGGGTGACGTAGACGGTGGTCGTGCCCAGCCTGCGCTGCAGTGCGGCGATCTGCGTGCGGGTCTGGACGCGCAGCTTGGCGTCGAGGTTCGACAGCGGCTCGTCCATGCAGAACACCTGCGGTTCGCGAACGATGGCGCGGCCCATGGCAACTCGCTGACGCTGACCACCGGACAGCTTGGCCGGCTTGCGGTCGAGGTACTCGGTGAGGTCGAGCAGCTTCGCCGCCTCGGCCACCTTCTTCTTGCGCTCCTCGAGCGAGACACCGCGCATCTTGAGCGCGAATCCCATGTTCTCGCCGACGGTCTTGTTGGGGTACAGCGCGTAGTTCTGGAACACCATGGCGATGTCCCGATCCTTGGACGGCACCCCGACCATGTTCTTGCCGCCGATCTCGATGGCGCCGCCGTCGATGTCCTCCAGTCCTGCGAGCATGCGAAGCGCCGTGGACTTTCCGGAGCCGGACGGGCCGACGAGGACGACGAATTCGCCGTCGGCGATGTCGAGGTCGAGCGAGTCGACCGCGAGCTTCTCGGCACCGTCGTAGATGCAGGAAGCTTGTCTGTAATTGATTGCAGCCATGAGGAACTCCTGTATTCGAGTAGGCCGAGCTACTTGATGGCGCCGAAGGACAGACCGCGCACGAGCTTGTTCTGTGCGATCCAGCCGGCGAGGATGACGGGCAGTGCTGCGAGCGTCGCAGCTGCGGACAGGCGAGCCCAGTACAGGCCTTCACCGGTGATGAAGCCGACGAGTGCGACCGGAACGGTCTGAGCTTGCACGGCAGTGAGGTTGACGGCGAAGAAGAATTCGTTCCACGAGAAGATTACGCAGATGAGTGCGGTTGCCGCGATGCCGGGTGACACGAGAGGCAGGATCACTTCTCGCACCGACGTCCACAGCGACGCGCCGTCCATGCTCGCGGCTTCGAGCAGCTCGCCCGGCACCTCGAGGAAGAACGACCGCATCATCCACACGGCGATCGGAAGGTTCATGGCCGTGTACAGGATGATCAGCGCCCAGATGTTGTCGAGCATGCCGATGTCACCGACGATGACGTAGAGCGGCACGATCGCCGCGACGACGGGAAGCATCTTCGTCGAGATGAAGAAGAACAGCACGTCCTTCGTCTTCTTCACCGGCCGTAGCGACAGCGCGAATGCGGCCGGAATGCCCAGCAGCAGAACGAGAAGCGTCGAGACGATGGTCGCGAACGCCGAATTCAGCAGTGCGGTACCGATACCACTCGACAGCACCGCGCTGTACTGGTCGAGCGTCGGGGTGAAGAACAGCGTCGGTGGGTTGGTGTACGCGTCGGATTCCTGTTTGAAACTGGTGATGACCATCCACAGGACGGGAAAGAAGAACCCGATTCCGACGATCCACGCGACGACGGTCCAGATGGTGCCGGTGCCGAACTTCTTCTTGTGCTTGACGATCGGCGCGCTGGTGGTCGCCGGCTCGGTGGTAGTTGCCGTGCTCATCAGGCTGCCTCCTCGTTCCCGCTGAAACTCTTGAAGATCAAACGCAGCGCGAGGGTGCTGATGATGATCGTCGCGACGACGGTCACGACACCCATCGCAGCGGCCTGGCCGATGTCGAAGCCGAGGAACGCGCGTTGGTAGATGTAGTACGGAAGGTTCGAGCTCGCGACACCCGGTCCGCCGGACGTCATCATGTAGACGGCGTCGAACGTGTTGACGAGGTAGATGGCACCGAGCACGGCGCCGAGTTCGATGAAGCGACGCAGATGCGGCAGCGTCAGTTCGCGGAACAGCGCGAACGCGCTTGCGCCGTCGACGCGTGCTGCCTCGGCGATGTCCTTGGGCATCGACTGCAGGCCCGCCAGGATCAGCAGCATCATGAACGGCGTCCACTGCCAGATCAGGTTGACCATGACCGCGGCGAGCGGGTAGCGCGACACCCAGTCGATCTGCTCGACGCCGAAGGGGCTGAGTGCGAAATTGATCAGGCCGAAGACCGGATCGAACATCGTCGTCTTCCAAATCAGCGCGCCTGCCACCGGGGTGACGAGGAACGGTGTGATCAGAAGCGTCCGAATGAGGCTGCGGCCGATGAACTTACGGTCGAGCAACAGCGCGAGGAACAGACCGAGGATCACCGAGATGACGACGGTGCCGACGATCATGATGACCGTGTTGAGCGCGACCTCGCGGAACTGGCTGTCACGGAAGACGTCGACGTAGTTGTTGAGCCCGTTGAACTCTCGGGATCCCGGGCGGACCAGGTTCCACGATTGCGTCGAATAGTAGAGCGTGAACAGGAACGGAATCTGCGTGACGACAATCGCGAAGATCAGTGCAGGCAGCAGTGGCCCACGACGGCGCCACCCTTCCGCTTTGGAGATGGTGCGCGGGCGTGGGACGAACTTCTCCGGTTCGGCCTCCGTTGCCCGCTCTTTCGTCGTGGTCATCCCTGGCCCTCCTGGTACGTCTTGCCGACCACTTCGGCGTACTGCTGCGCTTGAGCTAGCGCGTCCTGGACGCTGATTCGTCCTGCCACTGCTGCACTGATCTGCTGACTGACGCGGGTGCCCAGGTCCTGGAATTCGGGAATCGTCAGGAACTGCACTCCGGTGTAGGGAACCGGGTCGACGGTCGGGTTGTTCGGGTCGGCGCTCTCGATGGAGTCGAGCGTCAACGGCCCGAACGCGGCCGCAGCGTCGGCGTATTCGGGGATCTCGTAGGTCGAGATTCGGCTACCGGGCGGCACACGCTCCCAACCCAATTCGTTACCGACCTTGTTCAGGTACTCCTTGCTCGTCATCCACGACACGAACTTCCACGCGTCGTCGGGATGCTCGGACGTCGTCGGAATTCCGAGCGCCCACGAGTAGAGCCATCCGTTGTCGCCCTTCACTTCGCTCGGCGCCTTGGCGTAACCGATCTTGCCTACGACGTTGCTGGCGCTCGGGTCCTCGAGAACCGAGACCGCCGACGTCGCGTCGTACCACATCGCGGTATTGCCCTGCGAGAGCTGCGTCGCGCACTCGCTGAAGCCGCTGGTGGCCGCACCGGCCTGGCCGTGTTCGCGCACGGTGTCGACGTAGAACTGAACTGCCGCTTCGACTTCGGGACTGTCGAGCTGTGCGTTCCAGTCCTCGTCGTACCAGCGTCCGCCGAAGGCATTGATGACGGTGTCCAGCGGCGCGAGCACCTCGCCCCAACCGGGCTTGCCACGTAGGCAGATTCCGGAGACGCCGCCTGCGGGGTTGTCGAGCTTGGCGGCCGCGTCGGCAACCTGCTGCCACGTCGGCTCCTCGGGCATCTGGATGCCCGCAGCTTCGACGAGATCCTTGCGGTACATCAGGAACGACGACTCACCGTAGAACGGCACCGCGTACATGCTGCCGTCGTACGACAGCGACTCCTTCAGGGTCGGGATGAAGTCGTCCTCGTCGTAACCCGGTGTCGCGTCGGCGTATTCGGAGAGATTGGTCAGCCAGCCGTTCTCGGCCCACTGCGGGGTCTCGAAGTTGCTGATCATGACGACGTCGAACTCGCCGCCACCCGTCGCGACGGACGCGGTGATCTTGGCGCGCGCCTCGTTCTCCGACAGCGACACGAACTTGAGGTCGATGCCGGGGTTCTCGGCCTCGAAGGACGGGGCGAGCGAGATGGCGTCGGCCATCTGGGAATTCGAGACGATGGCGACGGTGATGGTCGTGCCGTTCCCACCGCCACCGATCGCGCCCGCGCCGGCGCAGCCGGACAGGACCAAGGTCGTCGCAAGCGATGCTGCGACGGCCGCCTTCCGTGGAGCTCTCACGTGGAACCTTCTTTCTGTGCAATCAGCCAACGAGCGCTTTCGATATCGGTAACCAACATGGATGCGAAACCGCCACGCAGTGCGCCGAGAATCGCCTCGTGCTTCTTCTTTCCACCGGAGATCAGAACCGCACGTGTACATTTCGCGATCGCATCGAGCGAGACCGACACTGTCCTCGCCGGAAGCGAACCGCCCGTTTCACGCCCGTCGGCGTCGAAGAACCGTCCACCGATCTCGCCGACGGCACCGAGTCCCTGCAGCTCGTCGAGGACGGAGGCGTCGATGAAGCTGCCCTCGAACAGCGTCGTCGACGTGGAAACGGGACCGAGACCGTACATCATCGCATCGGCCTCGGTCCCGGTCTGGAGGGCACGCGAGATCACCGAATCCTGCTGCAGTGCAGTGACTGTCGCATGATCCGCGTACAGGGGAGCGTTCAGCCGCACAGGCTTGGCCTGCAGGTACTGCGCGCATCGACCCAGGGTGAACTCGACGCCGGTCTGGTAGTCGGCGGACGTCATCGAACCGTCGAGCTGTACGACCTGCGCGCACTTGGCGCTGCGCGTCTTCAACGACTGCGCGACAGCGACGGTTTCGGGGCCCCACGTGAAACCGAGAGTGTCCGACGGCTGGAGGCGTCGGCTGAGCAATGCGGCCGCCGCCCGTCCGAGCGAGCCGTATCCGATGTCGGTTCCGTCGACGACGTCGGGCACGACGAGTGCTTCGGTGAGCCCGAAGGCCTGCTCGAGGTCACGCTCGATCTCGGCATGGACGGTGCCCTGAAGTTCGTCCGGCACATGAACCTCGATCGTGACCAGGCCGAGCGTGCGCGCTTTCGCGACGAGCCTGCCCGCCGTCGGACGCGAGACGCCGAGCTTGGCGGCGATCTCGGCCTGCGTCGCCCCTTCGAGGTGGTACATCGTGGCCGCCCGTACCGCGAGACGCAGATCGTCGCTCGTCTTCGACGAACGCTGCGCCTGCTCGGGTGCGGTCACGACCTCTCCTTCGATGCCATAAGAAATGAGCAGATGCTCAACGTGTGTTCTTCTGCTCATTAAGCTAACATTCAGGTGTGATCTACACAACACCCGACTTGTCCGAGTTGTCGGTCCCACGGTCGATGCAGGTCAGCGTGCTGAGCGGTCCGCAGGAGATCCGTCTCGAAGAGAGACCGGTGCCCACGCCGGCCGCCGACGAGGTTCTCGTCCGCGTGACCGCCGTCGGAGTGTGCGGTTCCGATGCGCACTACTACCGCGAGGGACGCATCGGTGACCACGTCGTGAACGGGCCTCTCGTCCTCGGACACGAGGCTGCGGGCGTCGTCGTCGCCGTCGGATCTGCAGTCGCGGACACCCGCATCGGCCAGCGAGTGTCGATCGAGCCGCAACGTCCCGATCCGACGAGCTCCCAATCACGCGCGGGCCGCTACAACCTGTGTCCGTCCATGGAGTTCTTCGCGACGCCTCCCATCGACGGCGCTCTCGCCGAGTACATACTGATTCAGTCCGTGTTCGCGCACGAGGTACCGGACGAAATCTCCGACGAGGCCGCTGCGCTCTTCGAGCCACTGTCGGTCGGCATCGCGTCGGCGCAGAAGGCGCGCATCACCGCCGGATCGAGCGTTCTGATCGCGGGTGCAGGCCCCGTCGGACTCGTCACCGCTCAGGTCGCACGCGCGTTCGGCGCAACGGAGATCATCGTCAGCGACATCGACGAGAGCCGGCGCGTCCACGCATCGACGTTCGGCGCGACGCGTGTGCTCGACCCGGCCGTCGACGACATCCGAGGCCTCGAGGTCGACGCGTTCATCGACGCGTCCGGTGCGCCGCGGGCCGTCGTCGACGGCGTCCATGCCGTTCGTCCCGCCGGTACCGTGGTGCTCGTCGGCATGGGCGGGAACGACTACGCTCTGCCGATCTCGCTGATCCAGAATCGAGAACTGGTTCTGACAGGCGTGTTTCGGTACGCGAACACGTGGCCTGTCGCTCGTCGACTCGTCCTCGCCGGGAAGGTCGACCTGGACTCGATGGTCACCGCTCGTTTCGATCTCGCGCACGTCGAGGACGCACTGAACGCCGACAAACTTGTCGGGAGCATCAAAGCCGTAGTGGTTCCCGGGCTTTCGAAGGAGAAGGACGCATGAAGCTGAACAAGCACACGTTGGGTGACTTCATCGAGGACGTCGCGATACCCACCTACGATCGATCCGACGTGCAGGTCGGCATCGTGCACTTCGGCGTCGGCGGCTTCCATCGTGCGCACCAGGCGATGTACGTCGACCGTCTGATGCAGCAGGGCGAAGGTTCGGACTGGGGCATCTGCGGTGTCGGCGTTCTTCCCGGTGACCGGAAGATGAAGGACGTCATGGAGGCGCAGGACTGCCTGTACACGTTGGCGCTCAAGCACGCCGACGGAACGTGGGACACCCGGATCATCGGCTCGATCGTCGAGTACCTCTTCGCTCCCGACGATGCGGAGGCCGTCGTCGAGAAGATGGCTGCGGAGACGACGAAGATCGTCTCGCTCACCATCACCGAGGGTGGCTACAACTTTTCGGCGACGACGGGCGAGTTCGACGAGGAGAACCCGGCCATCAAGGCGGATCTCGCCGACGGGGCCGTTCCGTCGACCACGTTCGGTCTCGTCGTCGAGGCTCTTGCGCGACGCAAGGATCGGGGCCTGAAGCCCTTCACGATCATGTCGTGCGACAACATCGAGGGCAACGGTCACATCGCGCAGTCGACGTTCACGACGTTCGCCCGGCTGAAGGACCCGGCGCTCGCGGACTGGATCTCGGCCGAGGGTGCGTTCCCCAACTCGATGGTCGACCGCATCACGCCGGTCACCACTCCCGAAGTCGTGGAGGGACTTTCGGAGCGCTACGCCATCGACGACAAGTGGCCCGTCGCCGGCGAGCCGTTCACGCAGTGGGTGCTCGAGGACAAGTTCACCGACGGACGACCGCCGCTGGAGGACGTCGGCGTCCAGGTCGTCGACGATGTCACGCCGTACGAATTGATAAAGTTGCGCTTGCTCAATGCAAGCCATCAGGCGCTCGCGTACTTCGGTTACCTCAGCGGGTACCGACTGGTGCACGAGGTGGCTCAGGATTCGCTGTTCTCCGAGTTCCTGTTGTCCTACATGGACAACGAGGCGACGCCGACGCTCCAGCCGGTCCCCGGCATCGACCTCGACGAGTACAAGAAGACATTGATCGAGCGGTTCTCGAACCCGGAGATTCGCGACACCGTCGCACGGCTGTGCGCCGAGTCGTCCGATCGAATTCCCAAGTGGCTGTTGCCCGTCATTCGCAAGAATCTCGAGACCGGCGGCGACATCGTCCGGTCGACCGCGGTCGTCGCGAGCTGGGCGCGGTACGCCGAGGGCGTCGACGAGCTCGGTCAGCCCATCGAGATCGTCGACCAGCTGAAGGACTCGCTGATCCCGATCGCCCAGTCGCAGCGGGAGAACCCGACGGCGTTCATCGCGAACAGGGCGGTGTTCGGCGACCTCGTGGACGACGACCGATTCGTCGAGGAGTACACGCGGCAACTCGCGTCGCTGCACGAGAACGGTGCTCGCGCAACGCTGGAGGCGCTTCGCCGCCCGTGAGTGCGAATACATAGCCCTCTATACATTCCCACTCACGGGTGGTTACCGCCGCCCGTGAGTGGCGTCAGCCGCGGAACTCTGCAGTCCCGACGGTCCACGCCTTGGCCTGCTCGCTCAGCGTGAAGCCCAGACCCGGCCTCTCCGAGAGATGCATTCTGCCGTCACGGGTTTCGAGGTGCTCCTCGAACAGCGGATCCAGCCAGTCGAAGTGCTCGACCCACGTCTGCAGCGGGTACACGGCCGCGAGGTGCAGATGAATTTCCATCGCGAAGTGCGGCGCGAGTTGCAGGTTGTGATGCTCGGCCAGGCCGGCCAGTTTCAGGAACTGCGTGATGCCGCCGATGCGCGGGGCGTCGGGCTGGATGATGTCGACGGAACCTGCCTCGATGAGGCGGACGTGCTCGCCGACGCTGGCGAGCATCTCACCGGTGGCGATGGACGTGTCGAAGTTCCGCGCGAGCTGCGCATGGCCCTCGGCGTCGTACGCGTCGAGGGGCTCCTCGATCCAGACCAGGTCGAACTGTTCGAGGATGCGGCACATACGGTTTGCCGTCGGGCGGTCCCACTGCTGGTTGGCGTCGACCATCAGCGGGACGTCGTCGCCGAGATGCTCGCGCACCGCCGTGACACGCGCGATGTCCGTACGCCAATCGGGCTGCCCGACCTTCAGTTTGATGCCACCGATACCCGCCGCCAACGACGCGGTGGCGTTGTCGAGCACCTCTTCGATCGGCGTGTGCAGAAACCCGCCGGACGTGTTGTAGGTCTGCACCGAGTCGCGCGTCGCACCGATGAGCTTCGCGAGCGGCAACTGTGCACGCTTGGCCTTCAGATCCCACAACGCGATGTCGATCGCCGCAATCGCTTGCGTCGCAACGCCACTACGGCCGACGGACGCACCCGCCCACTGCAGCTTGGTCCAGATCTTGCCGATGTCGCTGGGATCCTCACCGATCAGAACGGGAGCGATCTCCTGCGCGTGCGCGAATTGGGCTGGGCCGCCTGCCCTCTTGGAATAACTGAAACCGATACCCTCGTGTCCCTGTTCGGTAGTGATCTCGGCGAACAGGAACGCGACCTCGGTCATGGGCTTCTGACGGCCGGTGAGCACCTTGGCGTCGCTGATCGCGTTCTCGAGCGGCAGCGTGATGGACGACAGCTTCACGTGGGCGATGCGGTCAATCGTCGCATCTCCCGCCGCGAGGGCCTTGATCGCGGCATCGGGAGCGGTGAGTCCGCTCGTCGGCTTCGTCGTGAAAGATGTGGACACTGCGGCGATCTCCCTCGAACGGCGGTCGTGGTCTGCCTCTCACGCTATGACCCAGATCGATTCCGGTCCAACACTATTTGTGCATGCATTCATTCAATACCTGCACTGCATCTCCCGCTGGTGAAGCCTGGTGATGTTCGCGGCGATGTCCGCCACCCGCCCGACGAAGGTGTGATGGGTGACGCCGGACGAGTGCGGGGTCATCAAGATGTTCGGCAGCTCTTCGAACGGCAGTGCGCTCGGCTTTCCGACGCCGTCGGGCCCTGGGTACCGGTACCAGACGTCGATGGCAGCAGCCGCGATCACCCTGTCCGACAACGCGTCGAACAGCGCCTGCTCCTGCACCAGCGGGCCGCGCCCGACGTTCACCAGTACGCCGTCGGCCCCCAGGGACGCCAACTCGGAAGCCCCGATCATGCCGCGCGTGTCGTCGGTCAAGGGTGCGGACACGACGACGACGTCGGACCACTGCATCAACTTCACGAGATCACTTGTGTCCGAATGCCATTCCAACGACGCGCCGGTGTCTCGTCCGCTTCCGGTGACCGCGGCACCGACGCAGCCGTAGGCCTCGAACAGCCTCCACGTCCGTTGACCGATGTGCCCGAATCCGACGAATCCGATTCGGGCTCCGCTCAACGACATCGGCTGCGGAATCGACGGATCGTAGACCGATGTTCGGAAACGCCCGTCGCGCAATGCACGATCCTGCACCAGGAAGTCACGACGCATCATGACGGTCGCGGCGACGATGTACTCGGCGATCGACTGCTCGTGGTGAAAGGTGTTGCAGACGAGAACATCCGGACCGAGACCGGAACGGTCGACATTGTCGGTGCCCGCGCCGGCAACATGAATCATGCGAAGGCGCGGTGCCGCAGCGCCCATCGCCGCACTGAACCGACCGCCCACGTACACGTCCGCGTCACCGAGCACCTCGATGGCGGCGGCCTCGTCGAACGGGACGACCCAGACGACCTCGACGTCGTCCGGGAGCCCCGTCGACAACTGCTCCGTGTGCGGCAGAACGTTTCGATCTCCGACGACGATCTTCATCGGTCCACCGTCACCGAACGAGGGCGGGCCGCTTGCTGTCGAATGCCCACCCGTCGATCAGGTACTGCATGCCGATCGAGTCGTCGCGAGCGCCGAGGCCTTCGCGCTGATACAGCTCGTGTGCCGCGTCGACTCTGTCCCAATTGAGTTCGACGCCGAGGCCCGGCTTGTCGGGCACCGTCAGGTAGCCGCCCTCGATGCGGTACGGATCCTTGGTGACGCGCTGTCCGTCCTGCCAGATCCAGTGCGTGTCGATGGCCGTGATGTCGCCGGGCGCGGCAGCGGCCACATGCGTGAACATCGCGAGTGACACGTCGAAGTGGTTGTTGGAGTGCGACCCCCACGTCAGTCCCCATGCGTCGCACAGTTGCGCGACGCGCACCGAACCGTTCATCGTCCAGAAGTGCGGGTCGGCGAGCGGGATGTCGACGGCACCCGATCGGATGGTGTGGCCCATCTCGCGCCAATCGGTGGCGATCATGTTGGTCGCGGTCGGGAGGCCGGTCGCGCGCTTGAACTCGGCCATGACTTCGCGGCCGGAGAAGCCGCCTTCGGGCCCGACGGGATCCTCGGCATACGCGAGTACGTCGCGCAGTCCGCGGCAGGTCTCGATCGCTTCCTTCAGTAGCCAGCCCCCGTTGGGGTCCAACGTGATTCGTGCGTCGGGGAATCGCCGCGCGAGTGCGGTGACGGCTGCGGCTTCCTCGGCGGCGGGCAGTACGCCGCCCTTGAGCTTGAAGTCCTGGAAGCCGTACCGCTCCTGTGCCGCTTCGGCCAGCCGCACGACGGCGTCGGGAGTCAGCGCTTCCTCGTGCCGGATGCGTTCCCAGTCGTCGGCGCCTGCGCCCTCGTCCGCGGCGGTGCGGTACGCGAGGTCGGTCTTGGCGGCGTCGCCCACGAAGAACAGGTAGCCGAGCGCCTGCACCTTCTCACGCTGCTGGCCCTCGCCGAGCAGGGCGGCGACACTGACGCCCAGGTGCTGGCCGAGCAGGTCCAACAAGGCCGATTCGACGGCGGTCTCCGCGTGCACGGCGATACGTAGATCGAATGTCTGCGCTCCACGACCACCGGAATCTCGGTCCGAGAACGCCGTGCGCATCGATCGGAGCACCGCGTTGTACGTGCCGATCGACGCACCCTCGACGAGGGATCGCGCGTCTTCGAGGCACCGCCTGATCGGCTCGCCACCGGGCACTTCCCCGACGCCGACGCGGCCGTCGGAATCGGTGAGAATCACCAGGTTTCGCGTGAAGTACGGCGCGTGCGCGCCACTGAGGTTGAGCAGCATGTCGTCGTGTCCTGCGATCGGCACGACGCGCATCTCGGCGACGACGGGAGTGGTGGTACGTGCGTTCATGATCGAACCTTCTCGGTAGCGTTCGGAACAGTATCCTTGCTGGACTTCTTGATGAACAGCACCGACAGTGCTGCGAGCGCCGAGCACGCCGCCAGGGCGTACAGACCCCAGGTCACGGACCCGGTGGCGTCCTGGATGAGGCCGAAGCTGAACGGTGCGACGAATCCACCGAGGTTGCCGACGGAGTTGATGACGGCGATGGCCGCGGCCAGCACCATCGGATGCAGTGTCGACTGCGGGATCGACCAGAACAACGGGCTTGCGCTCTTGAAGCCCATCGCGGCGATGCACAGGAAGATCAGTGCGATCCACGGCGTCGCGACGGCGGCGAGCAGCGTACCGACGGCCGCAGTGAGCAGCGCGACGATCAGCAGCGGGCGACGGTTGCCGGTCCGGTCACCGATCTTGGACATGTAGTACATCGCGAACACTGCGCAGATCCACGGCAGGGACGACAGCAGTCCGACGGTGATGTCGTTCGTTCCGTCGATGCGCCTGATGATCGACGGGAGCCAGAACGTGTTGGCGTAGATCGACAGCTGGATCGCGAAGTAGATCCAGATGAAGAGCATGAGTTTCGGGTCGAGCAGCATCTTCCAGCGTGAACGACCGTCTCCCATACCGGAGGTCTCGGACTTCGCGGCCTCCTCGGCGGCGATCGTCGCGTTCAGGTCGCGCTTTTCCTCGTCGGTCAGCCAGGTGGCGTCCTTGACGTGGGAATCGATGAGGAAGTACGCGATGATTCCGACGACGACGGACAGCAGACCTTCGATGCCGAACAGGTACTGCCAACCGCGATGGCCGAACAGGCCGTCGAGCGACAGAAGCGGGCCGGACAACGGGCCCGAGATCGCCGCGGCGATCGACGAGCCGGCCACGAACAACGCCGTCGCACGTCCGCGGTGGGTGTTCGGCAGCCACTTCGCGAAGTAGAAGATGATCGCCGGGAAGAAGCCCGCTTCGGCAGCTCCGAGGAGGAATCGGAGGATGTAGAACATCGTCGGGCCGTTGACGAAGGCCATCAGGAACGAGATGGTTCCCCAGCTGACCATGATGCGCGTCAACCAGATCTTGGCGCCGAACTTCTCCATCATCACGTTGCTGGGCAGTTCGAAGAGCGCATAGGCGATGAAGAAGACGCCTGCACCGAATCCGTATGCGGCAGCGCTGATTCCGACGTCGGCCTCGAGATGCTCGCGTGCGTAGCCGATGTTGGACCTGTTGAGCTGGTTGCAGATCAACATGATGATGAACAGCGGAACCACGCGGCGGAAGATCTTCGCCACTGCGGAGTCCACGGCAGGAGTCGGCGGAAGAGTGATCGACAACGGCCACTCCTTTCTGTAGATCGGGTCCGGCCGGTGTTCGCGCACAGACCTGTAGGACCACGTGTGATGCGGGCGCAGCACCGTGTGACCGGTGACTCGGCTCACATGACCTTAAGCACCGCCGACGATTCATGTCCAAGACCGACTAGGCATGAACTGATTCACGATCTGCATCGATGTGACCCGAGCCGCGGGACGTGGATCGATACCGACCGAGCATCGACAGCACCATCTTTTGACTTGGACACGTATCAATCACAGGCATAACGTCGTCATCTACGAGGTAGGTCACGCGCCACGGCCCGACCGATCAGTTGCCTCACACACGCTTGGCGATCTACACAGCTCGGCCATGTACACGAAAGGGAGTCCGCATGACAGCATCGCTCACGCAGTCCACCGAATTGGTCGGCGCGTCGATCATCGCCGGCGAGTCCGTGCAGGGCACCGGCACCGCAGTCCACGGGATCGACCCGAGCACCGGCGAGAATCTCGAACCCTCCTACAAGCACGGTGACCTCGGCCAGGTCGAGCAGGCGACGTCCGCGGCAGCAGCAGCGTTCGACGCCTACCGCTCCACGTCGTCGCAGTCGCGTGCACAGTTCCTCGACACCATCGCCGACAACATTGCCGCGCTGGGCGAGACGCTGATCGACCGCGCGGTCGCCGAGTCCGGACTGCCCAAAGCCCGTATCACCGGTGAAGTCGCACGGACGACGGGCCAGCTTCGGCTCTTCGCATCGGTCCTGCGTGAGGGCAGCTGGAACGGTGCGCGCATCGACCCGGCCATCCCGGACCGCACCCCGCTCCCCCGCGCCGACATTCGTCAGCGGAAGGTTCCGCTCGGCCCCGTCGTCGTCTTCGGTGCCAGCAACTTCCCCCTCGCGTTCTCGGTCGCGGGCGGCGACACGGCGTCGGCTCTCGCTGCCGGATGCCCCGTCATCGTCAAGGCTCACGACGCCCACCCCGGAACTTCCGAGCTCGTGGGTCGTGCCGTCTCCGATGCCGTCGCGTCGACCGGAATGCCCGCAGGCACCTTCTCACTGCTGTACGGATCGGGCCGCACCCTGGGGACTGCGCTCGTGACCGATCCGCGCGTCAAGGCCGTCGGATTCACCGGATCACGCTCGGGTGGAACGGCTCTCGTGGCTGCCGCCGCAGGCCGTCGTGAACCGATTCCGGTGTACGCCGAGATGAGCTCCATCAATCCTGTCTTCGTTCTGAGTGCCGCGCTCGACTCCCGCGGCGCCGACCTGGGACGCGCGTTCGTCGGGTCTCTCACGATGGGGTCGGGCCAGTTCTGCACGAACCCCGGACTCGTCATCGCCGTCGACGGTCCCGGTCTGGACACTTTCGTCGAGGCCGCTCGGGCAGCCGTGTCCGAGGCCGCCCCGACCACGATGCTGACCCCCAACATCGCTGCCTCGTACGCGAGCGGCGTCGAAGAACTCGGGAAGTCCGCGACGGAGCTGGCTCGCGGCACCGAGACCGACGCGCCGAACGCCTGCCGCGCAGCGCTCTTCACCACCGACGCAGACACGTTCGTCACGTCCGAAATCGAGCAGCAGGAAGTCTTCGGCGCCTCCAGCTTGATCGTGCGCTGCCGCGACGCCCAGCAGGTTCGTGACGTGGCCGCCCGCCTCGAGGGTCAGCTCACCGCCACGATCCACAGCGACGACGCGGATCACGCGGAGGCAGGCAAGCTCCTGTCGACTCTCGAGCTGAAGGCCGGCCGAATCCTGTTCGACGGCTGGCCCACCGGCGTCGAGGTCGGTCACGCGATGGTTCACGGCGGTCCTTTCCCCGCTACCTCCGATTCGCGCACCACGTCGGTCGGTTCTCTCGCCATCGAACGCTTCCTGCGTCCGGTTGCTTACCAGGACGTCCCGAAGTCGTTGCTTCCCAGTGCAATTGCCGACGGCAACCCCGACGGGATCTGGCGACGCGTCGACGGCACCCTCACCCAAGACTGATCCCCCTCCACACACGACTGCCCATACGACTGCCCACGATCACAGGAGACAAGACCATGCTCGACGGAGTCCTCTTCTTCCCCGTCACCCCGTTCACCGCAGCCGGCGAGGTCGATTACGACCTGCTGGCGGCCCACGTCGCCAAGGGCGTCGACGCCGGCCCCGGTGGCGTGTTCATCGCGTGCGGTACCGGAGAATTCCATGCGCTCGGACTCGAAGAGTTCGGCAAGATCGTGCGCACCGCGGTCGACGTCGTCGCCGGCCGCGTTCCGGTCTACGCCGGCGCGGGCGGATCCGTCGTGCAGGCCCAGGCGTTCGCGCGCAGCGCGAAGGAGAACGGTGCGGACGGCATCCTTCTCCTTCCGCCGTACCTCGTGACGATGCCTCAGGCCGGTCTCGTCGGCTACACCAAGGCTGTTGCGGACACGACCGATCTGCCGCTCATCGTGTACAACCGCAGCAACGCACGCTTCACCGAATCGTCGGCGGTCGCGGTGGCACAGCTGCCGACGGTCGTCGGATTCAAGGACGGCACAGGCGATCTCGATCAGGTCGGCCGCATCGTCCGCGCGGTGCTCGACGCGCTGGAACCGTCGGGCAAGCAGTTCCAGTTCTTCAACGGCCTGCCGACGGCAGAGGTCTCGCAGCAGGCGTACCGCGCGATCGGTGTCACGCTGTACTCCTCGGCCACGTTCGCGTTCGCGCCGGAGCTGGCACTCGCCTTCTACCGCTCGCTCGAAAGCGGCAACGAGAAGCTGACTGCGACGCTGCTGCGCGAGTTCTTCCACCCTCTCGTCCGTCTGCGCGACCAGGTTCCCGGCTATGCGGTCTCGCTCATCAAGGCGGGCGTCACGATGGAAGGCATCGAGGCCGGCCCGGTCCGTCCGCCGCTCGTCGACATCAGCAGTGCACACCTGAGCGAACTCACCGAGATCGTCGCGAACGGCCGCGCGGTTCTCGGACACGAGCTCGCGGTGCACTGATGGCCGCGCCGATCAGGATCACGGGCGCGCGCATCACGCCCGTCGCCTTCGCTGATCCGCCGCTGCTCAACACCGTCGGTGTCCATCAGCCGTACGCCCTGCGTGCGATCATCCAGTTGGACACGGACGCAGGCATCGTCGGTCTCGGCGAGACGTACGCGGACACCGCGCACGTCGCGCGGATGGAGGCGGCAGCCGAGGCAATCACCGGCCTGGACGTGTTCGCGCTCAACGAAATTCGATCTGCCGTCGATACCCAGCTTGCGTCGTCGACCGTCACCGGCGGCGACGGCGTCGCCGGGATGATCACGACCGCGAGCACGACGGATCGCGTCTTCTCGCCGTTCGAGGTCGCCTGCCTCGACGTGCAGGGCAAGACTCTCGGGCGTCCGGTGTCGGATCTGTTGGGCGGCAGGGTCAGAGACGCGGTTCCGTTCAGCGCCTATCTGTTCTACAAGTGGGCGGCACATCCCGGTGCCGAGCCCGACGAGTGGGGTGAGGCGCTCGATCCCGATGGGCTGGTTCGGCAGGCCCGAAAGATGATCGGCGAGTATGGTTTCGGAGCGATCAAGGTGAAGGGTGGAGTGTTTCCGCCCGACGAGGAGATCGCGGGAATCAAAGCATTGCGGGAAGCCTTCCCGGAACTGCCGCTGCGGCTCGATCCGAATGCCTCCTGGACGGTCGACACGTCCATCAGGGTGGCCGGCGAACTCGACGGCATCGTCGAATACCTGGAAGACCCGACGCCCGGGCTCGACGGCATGGCCGAGGTGGCACGAGAGGCGAAAATGCCTCTCGCCACCAACATGTGTGTCGTCGCATTCGATCAGCTCAAGCCTGCTGTACTGCGAGATTCGGTGCAGGTCGTACTGTCCGACCATCACTACTGGGGCGGTCTGCAGCGTTCTCGTCTGCTTGCGGGCGTGTGCGACAACTTCGACATGGGCTTGTCGATGCACTCCAACAGCCACCTGGGGATCAGCCTCGCCGCGATGGTGCATCTGGCGGCGGCGACGCCGAATCTGACGTACGCATGCGACACGCACTGGCCGTGGAAGACCGAGGACGTCGTCAAGCCCGGGGTTCTCGGGATCGTCGACGGCGCCGTCGCCGTTCCCACCGGGCCGGGACTCGGCATCGAGATCGACGACGACGCGCTCGCCGCGTTGCATCGGCAGTATCTCGACTGCGGTCTGCGGGACCGCGACGACACCGGGTACATGAAGAGCATCGACCCGAGTTTCGAGAACACCAGCCCCCGCTGGTAACTGATCGGCGATGGCCGCTCGTAGGTTAAGTTGATACCCGACCTGACCACGAGCGGCTTTCTTCGAAATCAGGAGTGAATGAATTGTTCTCGCTCAACAGGCTCACGTGCTTCATCGCGGTCGCCGAGGAACTTCACTTCGGCCGCGCCGCCGAGAGACTGCACATGACGCAGCCGCCGCTCAGTCGGCAAATACAGCAGCTCGAGAACGAGGTCGGCGTCCAGCTCATCGACCGCACCAGCCGTTCCGTGACGCTGACGGCGGCAGGCGTCGCGTTCCTTCCCGACGCCCGCCGGATCGTGCACCTGGCCGAAGGCGCAGTACTGACCGTGCGACGCGTCCCCACCGGCGATCTCGGTACCGTCACAGTCGGATTCACGGGCGCCTCCGCGCATGCGGTGTTGCCGCAGCTGCTTGAGAAAGCGAGAGAGCAGCTTCCCGACGTCAAAGTGGTTCTGCGCGAGATGGTCTCGGCGGTACAGATGGAGTCACTGGCGATCGGCGACATCGACCTCGGTCTTGCCAGGCCTCCGTTGAACAGGCCGGGCATCTCGTCCCGACCGGTGCTGCACGAGTCGTTCGTCGCCGCCCTTCCGGAATCGCACCCGCTCGCGCAGCACGACAAGTTGACGATCGAGGAATTCGACGACCAGCCGATCGTCATGTACTCGCCCGTCGATGCCCGGTACTTTCACGAGTTGCTGATCAGCACGTTCACCGTCGTCGGCGTCACGCCGCGGTACGTGCAGTACGTGACGCAGGTGCACACGATGTTGGTGCTGGTGCGCTCGGGAATCGGAATGGCACTGGTTCCCTCCTCGTCGAGGACCATGCAGCCTGAAGGCGTCGTGTTCCGGCCTATCGACACGACGCCGAAGCGACCGGTCGAGCTACACGCCGCCTGGCGGCCGGACAACGAGAACCCAGCGTTGCACAGATTCATGTCGGACGTCCTGCCTGCACGGGAATGGAGCTGACGGGGTGGGCTGGGGTTGGACTGACTCGGGCCCGGCTGGCGGGTGGGACTGACGCGGCTGGCGGGTTGGACGGGCACGGCTGGCGGGTGGGACGGGCACGGCTGGCGCGTTGGACTGACGCGGACTGACTCGGGCCCGGCTGGCGGTATCTGCGTCCAGGCATGACTGTGAGCGGTGCAGATTTCGCTCTGCACCGCTCGTGGAATCGTTTCGCGCAGGACAACGCGCGCCGAAGCTACGGCTCCGGGTTCTCCGGCTCGGAGTACAGATACTCCTGCGGATGGTGGTAGTGATTCACCATGCCGCGGCGATCCGGGTCGACGGATTCGGGTGGGTGCCACTGAGTTCGGCCCGGCTGGGGATGATCGGGGCCTGTCGTCGTCGTGGCCCAGTCGTTCGGACCGTCGCCGACGAGCGGATGGTGCAGGTCGCAACCGAAGGTGAGGGAGTCGATGTCGGTCTCGCCTCCGGTGGCCCACTCGTTCAGGTGGTGTACTTGGCACCAGGTCGCAGGACGGGTGCACATCGGGAACGTGCATCCCCGGTCTCGAGCCATCAGAACGATCCGCTGGTCCGCCGACGCGAGGCGCTTCGAGCGGCCGAGGTAGAGGGCCTGTCCGTCGTCGTCGAAAATCGCCAGGTAGTGGTGCGCGTGCGACGCCATCCGTATCGCATCGCGGACGGTCACCAGCGAACCGGTGCCCGTGACAGCATGCCCCGACGCGGTTTCCAGGTCCTTCGCCGTCATCGTGATCACTGCCGTCACCGGTAGGCCTCGGTGCTGGCCCAGATTCCCCGACGCCAGCATCTGACGCAGCACCGCCTTCATCGCATCGTGGTTTCGCTGGCCCTGGTTGCGCATATCCCGTCCGGCCCGGCGCTTCTCGTCCTCGGAGTTCACCGAGTCGCGGGCAGAAGCAGGATGATCCGCGGGGCCGGATTCGCTACCGGGGCTGTCGGAGTCCGCGGAACCGGACTCGCTACTGGGGCTGTCGGAGTCCGCGGAACCGGACTCGCCACCGGGGCTGTCGGAGTCCTCGTCACGGTCGAACAACGTCGGTTCGTCGTTCGACGTGTCGCTCGGGTCGTCCTCTGCGACTGGCTTCGGCTCGTCCGGGTTGCAGTTCCCCGCCTTCGCGTACTTGGCCAAAATCGGTTCGAGGTATGCACGGAACTCTGCGTCGATGACGAAGCTGCCCTTGCTGAGTCCGTCCTTGCCCTGCCGCCCGAGCCGGAAGAAGCACTTCGCTATCGAATCCTTCTCGTCCTTCAGCGTTCCGTCCGGATCCAGAAGCGCGTGCAGCCGCGCTGCGGCCACTCGAAGCTGTTCGGGCGTAACCTGTTTCGCCAGATCGGACAACAGGATCTCGGACTGGACCTTCGAATCGTGATCCACTGCTCCCGGCAGATCCTTGAAGAATTCGTCGATGACGGTGACGTGGGCGGCGTCGATGTGCCCGTCGCGGTGAGCCTCGGCAGTCGTCGGGTACTGCGGCTCCAGCTTCTCTCCCGTCAGCGCACGACCGTCGGCGATCTTGGCCGCGATCTTGATGCGCTTGCCTGCGACACTCGGGTCGACGAGCAACAAACTCGCCAACCGCGACGCATTCGTCCTGTCAGGAAGCACTGCCAGACCGTCGTTTTCGATCAGTTCGGTCAGCCAGGTGTGCGAGGTGCCGTACATCGCCCGAGAAAGCTTCTCCATCCGCACCAGAAGGGCACGGCGGTCGGCATCGTCGAGCATGCTCGTATCCACGTCCGCGACCGAATTCCACGCATTCTCCATGGATTCGACAGCAGCCAGGAGGGAGGCGTCGGAAATCGGCAGCACTGCCCGTGCGCTCGCAACCCCCACGTCATCGGCAAGGCCGGCGACACTCTCCCCCGAAAGCATGAACCCACACTAACCCAAGTTTTGCACTTTGTCGAACACTTGTTCGATAGCGGCTCCGCTGAGGCCCGCTAACGAAATGGGTCGACAGGACGACATAGAGTTGACACCCGGGGCGACATGACCTCGCTACGGGGCGTTGCGGCACCACGACAGCACTACGAAAGGAACACCCCTCACATGCTCGGCATCCTGTTCTCCCTCATCAACGACGCCATCGCAATCTTCACCAACGGCTCGAATCTCGGCTGGTGGTGACGTCCGTCCGCTGAGACGCAGTGAGCCCCCGACCTCGTATCGAGGCGGGGGCTCAGTCGTGGATGGACCCGAGACCTGGTCAGTCCAAGCAGAATTCATTGCCCTCGATGTCCTGCATCACTATGCAGGACTCGTCGACGCCGTCCGCGTGCTGAACTCGAACCTGCGTCGCACCGAGCGCGACCAGACGGGCTGACTCCGCCTCCAACACGCCGAGCCGCTCGTCACCTTCGAGTCCTGTCCCGACACGGACGTCGACGTGCACCCGATTCTTGACGACCTTGTCCTCGGGCACGCGTTGGAAGAACAGCCTCGGCCCGGCGCCGGTCGGATCGACGCATCCGGGACCGCGTCCCTGTGACGCGACGGGCAGGGTGGCGTCGTAATCGGTCCATGACGCGAACCCGTCAGGCGGGGTCGGTACGACGTACCCCAGAACCTCGCACCAGAAGTGCGTCAGCCGCTCTGGATCCGACGCGTCGAACGTGATCTGGACCTGCCTGACGTGAGCCATGAGGCCACTCCAGTCAGCGCGGCAACCCCACCGGCGGCTTGACGGCCGTCACCGGACATTGCGCTTCGAGGATGACACGCTGAGAGATGCTGCCCATCAACAGCTTTCCGACGGGTGAGCGACGACGGATCCCGATGACGAGAAGTTGTGTCCCTTCGACGTACGACAGGTCGATCAGGTTGTCTGCGTGCGATCGTCCCGGCTCGTTGTCGTGGATCTTCACCGCGACGCCCAGCCCGCCCGCTTCGTCGCGAGCGGATTCGACGGCGGCACCGAATGCGGCGTCGGCAGCGCTGTCCTCCTCGGCCACGATGATCAGATCCGTTCCACGCTGCACCGCCTCGGCGAACGCGAATGGCAACGCGCCCTTGCCTTCTGCTGTCGGCGAATAGCCGACGACGACGGTCATCGCGTCACCGGCGTCGTCAGCGTGCCGTCGGCCAGGAACTGATCGAGATTCTGCAATGTCAACGCCTCCATGGCGGCTCGGGTTTCCACTGTTCCGCTACCGACGTGCGGAAGCAGCACGACGTTGTCCAACGCCAGCAAGGCCTCGGGGACAGCGGGCTCGTTCGCGAACACGTCCAGCCCCGCCCCGGCGAGTCGGCCGTCGGTGAGACGTTCGACAAGAGCGTCCTCGTCGACGACGCTTCCCCGCGCGATGTTGATCAGGTAACCCTGCGGACCCAGGGCATCGAGGACGTCGGCGTCGACGAGATGTCGCGTTCCCTTTCCGCCCGACGCTGCGACTATCAGAACGTCGACGGCGCCCGCGAGAGCAGCCGGCGTCGAGAAGTACGTGTGCGGCGAACCGTCGACCTCGTTCCGGTTGTGATAGCTGATGGCACAACGGAAACCGACGAGGCGATCTGCGATGGCAGTACCGATCCGACCGAGTCCGATGATGCCCACTCTCTTTCCGGTGACCTGACGCGTCAGAGGTGTGTTGCCGTCGGAGATCCAGCGGCCCGCGCGGACGTAGCGGTCGGAGAACGACACCTGCCGCAATGCGTCGATCACCAACCCGATGGCGAGATCTGCGACGCAGTCGTTCAGCACGTCGGGAGTGTTGCTGACGCCGATGCCGCGCTGCGCGGCTGCGTCGACGTCGGTGGTGTCGTACCCGACGCCGAAGTGAACGATCGCGCCGAGGTTGGGCAGATGCGACATCAACTCCGCGTCGACGCCCGTGCGCCCCGAAGTGACCGCCGCAGTGATCGACTCACCGTGCTGAGAGAAGAAAGTCGCACGCTCGGAAGGCTCGGGAAGCACGAGGGCGTCGTAGTCGCCGGTAAGTGTGTCCATGAGTGACGGCTTCAATGGCCCGACTCGGAGCACCCTCCCGCTGCTGCGCGAATCACTCTGCACAACACCGTCTTTCGCCTTCTCGACTGTCGTCATTCGAAACTCCTCGCCGGGCCGGGGACGTGCGCGTTTTCTGGTACGTTATGTCGCCCGTCGGATACCTGTCCAACACGTAAATAACATGGATTGATACCCAAACGGCATGACCGAGCCTGGGTCGCAAGCATGGGTCACCTAACCACACCTCGTTCTACCAGGTCAGATGCCCTGCGCTGTGAGCTTGGTGGCTTACGAAAGCCCGATGTGACCCACGAAACTCCCTGCATACGGCGTCGACGCCTGTTGACGGCCCTACACCCCCCTCATAACGTGTGGCTACCGTCACACGCGGCGACAGCCCGTCACATTCTCCCCTTTGGAGGCCCCCATGAGCCCTGCACTCGAAGTGCAGCAGGGACGGACCACGCGCACCGCGATCACCATCGCTGGCGCACTTACGTTTTCGATGATCGCCACCGGATGCACGGTCGCGAACTCCGGCGCCGGCACGGCGGCGAGCGCAGATACTTTACGGATCGTCCTGCAGGAAGAACCTCCGACGCTGGAAGCCTGCGACGTGTCCATGACCTCCATCGGGGTGGTCACTCGGTCCAACATCACCGAACCGTTGATGGAGCGGAACCCGAGCGAAGGCACACTCGAACCGAAGCTCGCCGACTCCTGGACCCAGGTCTCCGACCGCGAGTGGACGTTCGCGCTGCACCCCGGAGTGACCTTCAGCGACGGCAGCCCGTTCGAGGCGGAGGACGCGGCGCACTCGATCGAGAGAGCCGTCAACTCGGACCTCGGATGCAACGTCGAGGGCTACGTCTTCGGCGACGCCGACCTCGACGTCCGCATCGTCGATCCGCTGACGATCAGCGTCGCCGCGCCTGCTGCCGACCCCATTCTCCCGCTCAAGCTGTCGTTCATCGAGATGGTGCCGCGGACGTACAGCATGACCGAACGCGTCCGCGAGCCGATCGGTACGGGCCCGTACGTCATCGACAACTGGGAATACGGACAGCGCCTGTCGTTGATCCGCAACGAGACGTACTGGGGCGACAAGCCGGACTACGCCCGCGCCACCTACCAGTGGCGTAGCGAGGGCAGCGTGCGCGCCTCGATGGTCTCCAACGGCGAGGCCGAGATCGCGACGTCACTCGGACCGGAGGACGGCGCAGGCGACCTCGGAGTCTCGTACCCCAACAACGAGACGACGGCTGTTCGCATCCAGCTCGAAGAGCCCCCTCTCGACGACATGCGAGTGCGTCAAGCGATCAATTACGCGGTCAACCGCGACGGCATCGTCGACGCGTTGTTCCAGGGCCTCGGAAAGCCTGCCGCGCAGCTGATCTCGGACGGCGTCATCGGATACAACGACGAGTTGACCCCGTGGCCGTACGACCCCGAGAAGGCACAGCAACTCATCGACGAAGCCCGCGCCGACGGCGTTCCCGTCGACGCCCCCATCCGGCTGATCGGACGGACCGGGCAGTTCCCCAAGGTCAACGAGACACTCGAAGTCGTCCAGCATGCACTGTCGAAGATCGGCATGAACGTCTCCATCGAGATGACGGACTCCGCCGGCACCGCCGAGTACCAGGAACGTCCGTTCCCGAACGTCGGGCCGTATCTACTCGTCATCCAGCACGGCAATCAGGCAGGCGACGCGGCGTTCACCGCCGATCAGTACCTGAAGAGCGACGGCTTCCAGAGCGCCGGTGGCACAGCGGAATTCGACGAGCGTGTCGACGAGGCCGCGGCCCTCACCGGGGATGCGCGTCAGGAAGCGTACGAACAGCTCTTCGCCGACGAGCCCGCGGACATCATGCAGATGGCGTTCATCGCCCATATGGAAGGTGTTCTCGCCAAGGCGGACTCGGTCGACTACACACCCAACTCCGCAACCGTCGACGAGATGCATCTCGCAGCGATGACGCGCGTCGACTCCACCGAAACGGACTGAGGCCGAACATGTTCAGATTCCTCCGTCGCCGGATCTACACCAGCCTCGTGCCGCTGATCGTCGTCCTGTTGGGCGTGTTCCTACTGGCGCGACTCACCGGTGACCCGACGAGCCTCTACCTCCCCGAATCCGCGACTCAGGCTCAGCGCGAGGCGTTCCGGGCGTCGAACGGGCTCGATCAGCCTCTGCTGACGCAACTCTGGGACTACCTCCAGGGCGTCGTGCATCTCGATTTCGGCGACTCCCTGCGCACCGGTGAGGCCGCGTCGACGATGGCGTTGCGCGCATTCCCCGCGACGCTGCAGCTCGCGTTCATGACGATGTTCCTCGCCGTTCTCGGCGCGATCGTCATCGGATGCTGGGCCGCCTACCGCCCCAACTCGCTGGCCGACCGCGTCTCGAGCCTGCTGTCCATGACCGCGGCCAGCATCCCGGACTTCTGGTTCGCGATCATGGGTGTGTGGCTGTTCGCCGTCACGTTCGGGGTGCTGCCGACGTCGGGCACCGGTGCGGGAATGCTGTCCTGGATCCTCCCGATCGCCACGCTGCTGATCCGTCCGCTCGGCGTCCTCACCCAGGTCGTCCGCGGAGCGATGGTCGCGGCGTTGTCCGCGCCCTACGTTCGACTCGCGAGAAGCAAAGGCGCAAGCGATGTTCGCGTCGTCACGCACCACGCACTGCGCAACGCCGCAGCCCCGGCACTGACCGTCGCGGGCGACCTGATGGTCGGTCTCGTCAACGGAGCCGTCGTCGTCGAAGCGATCTTCGGGTGGCCCGGCATCGGCAAGCTCATGATCGACGCGATCCTGCAGCGCGACTTCGCGGTCCTCCAAGCGGCGGTTCTGCTGACGGCCGTCAGCATCTTCCTTCTCAACGTCGTCATCGACGCCTGCTACGCACTGCTCGACGCCCGTGTTCGCGACAAGGCGAAGGTCTAGGAGGCCACCATGTCACTCGATTTCGACGCACCGAAAACGTCGGAGCCCGAGGAGGTTCCGGCCGGAAAGCCTGCCTCACGTACGAGCTCCGCTCCGCTGTGGCGGCTGCTGCTGCGTGACCGAGTCGCCACCGTCGCCGCCGGGATTCTCGTCCTGGTGTTCCTGACGGCGATCTTCGGGCCGATGCTCGTCGGCGACGCAGCCACCGACCAGGATCTGAGTCGGTCGAACCTCCCGCCGTTCACCCTCGATACCGGGTGGATGAACGTCCTCGGGACCGATCCCCTCGGACGCAGCATGCTCGCACGCTTGATCGTCGCGTGCCAGACCACGCTGTCGGTGGCGATCCCCGCAGTCATCCTGTCGGCGATCGTAGGCTCGATCATCGGAATGTGGGCCGGCTATCACCGGGGATGGCGCGAGACCACGGCGATGCGCGTCGCCGACGTCATCATGAGCTTTCCGTCGTTGCTCATGGCCGTCGTCGTGTTGTACGTCTTCTCGCCCAGCGCCGCGAACATCGTTCTGATCCTCGCGATCACGCGTATTCCGATCTACCTCCGCACTGCGCGTGCGGAGTCCGCGGAACTGCAGAGTCGGCTGTTCGTCGACGCCGCCCGCACGTTCGGCGCGTCGAGCGGCGCGGTGATCCGACGTCACGTCGCGCCCATCCTGCTCCCCACGTTGCTGACCGTCGCCACGCTGGATTTCTGCTTCGTCATGCTGGCCGAATCGTCGCTCAGCTTCCTGGGCATCGGTATTCAGCCGCCCGACGTCAGTTGGGGTCTCATGGTCGCGCAGGGCCGCACCTACCTGCAGACCGCATGGTGGCTGTCGTTCTTCCCCGGCCTCGCCATCGTCATCACCACCGTGTCGGCCACCGTGCTCGCCGCCTGGGCACGCATCGCGACCGACCCGGCGCAGCGGTGGCGCCTGACCGTCCCCCGTTCCGCCAAGTCCCGCCTCGTTCCCGTCCGAAAGGTCGTCTCATGAGTGCACCTGCCGTCGTCCGCCCCGACACCGACCGTGTCGCCATGGACGTCCGCGATCTGACGGTCGACCTACGCACGCCGTCGGGCGTGATCCGAGCCGTCGATCACGTCACGTTCAGCGCGCGACGCGGCGAAACCCTGGCTCTCCTCGGCGAGTCCGGCTGCGGTAAGTCCATGACCGCGCAAGCCGTCGTCGGACTGCTCGAACCGATCGCCGACATCACCGACGGTTCCGTCGAGCTCGGGGACGTCGATCTGGTGACCGCCAAGACCAAGGTTCGACGCCACATCGCAGCCACCGAACTGGCGATCGTCTTCCAGGACGCGCTGACGGCACTGAACCCCGTGTACACCGTCGGCACCCAGTTGGCCGAGCCCTTCCGGATTCACCGCGGTATGTCTGCGAAAGCTGCGCGCGAAGAGGCGATTTCGCTGATGCGACGCGTCGGCATCCCGCAGCCGGAGTCCCGCGCCGATTCGTATCCTCACCAGTTCTCCGGAGGTATGCGTCAGCGCTTGCTCATCGCGATGGCCGTCGCGCTCAGTCCGTCGGTGCTGCTCGCCGACGAGCCGACCACCGCGCTCGACGTGACCGTGCAGGCTCAGATCATGACGCTGCTGCGCGAACTGCGCACCGAACACGACATGGCTGTCATCCTCATCACGCACGACCTCGCGCTCGTCGCGGAGGAGGCCGACCGCGTCGCGATCATGTATGCCGGCAACGTCGTCGAAACCGGGCTTGTGTCGGAGGTTTTCGCGAACCCACGCCATCCGTACACCAAGGGTCTGCTCGACTCGGTACCCGTGCACGCAGCGCGCGGTGAGGATCTGAAATCCATCGGCGGCACTCCACCCGATCTGCATTCCATTCCCGACGGATGCGTCTACCAAGCTAGATGCCCCCTCGCACGGGACATCTGTCGCGCGCAGCGACCCACGCTGGAAGCCGTCGGCGACGGTCGTTTCTCTGCCTGCCATTTCTCGAACGAGGTGTCCCATGTCTGATCAGTTGTTGACGGTCCGCGGATTGAACAAGACCTTCAAGGTGGGCGGCGGCAACCTCCGCGCACTCGATTCGATCGACCTCGACCTGCGCCGCGGTGAAACACTCGGCCTCGTCGGCGAATCCGGCTGTGGTAAATCCACTCTCGCACGAACGCTGATGATGCTGGAACGCCCGGACGGCGGAACGGTGAACTTCGACGGCGTCGACCCGTTCGGTCTGCGCGGCAAGGAACTGCTGGGCTTTCGCCGACGCGTACAGATGGTGTTCCAGGACCCGTACGGGTCACTGAACGCCCGCATGAACGCAGCCGACATCATCAGTGAACCGTGGCGAACACACAAGGGGCTGTACAAGACTCGCCGCGACCGCTCGGCTCGGGTGCGTGAACTTCTGCACCTCGTGGGGCTGCGTCCCAGTGACGAACACCGATTCCCGCAGGAGTTCTCCGGCGGCCAGCGTCAGCGTCTCGGAATCGCGCGTGCGTTGGCATTGAACCCCGACGTCATCATCTGCGACGAGCCGGTGTCCGCGTTGGATCTCTCCGTGCAGGCGCAGGTCCTCAATCTGCTGAACGATCTGCAGAAGCAGCTCGGGATCTCGTACGTGTTCATCTCGCACGACCTGTCCGTGGTGCGCCACGTCGCCGATCGTGTGGCCGTCATGTACCTCGGTCGGATCGTCGAGTCCGGTGCGACCGAGGCCGTCTTCGACCGCCCGAGCCACCCTTACTCGGCAGCGTTGATGTCGGCAGCACCGAAACTCGACGCGGAGGCGCGCGGCGAGCGCATCCTGTTGAAGGGCGAGGTGCCGTCGCCGCTGAACCCGCCGTCGGGCTGCCGTTTTCGGACGCGCTGCTGGAAGGCGACCGACAAGTGCAGCTCGGATGCGCCGCCGGTTGCGTTGGACCGCAACGAATCCGACCACATGGCCGAATGCCACTACCCGCTCGTCGACGACGACCTCGGCCTCGTGGCCGCCGGGTGATAGGGGGTCTGACCACGGTCGGGTTCGCAGTCGTCGCCGCCTCGATCTTCTTCGCATCGGCGATGCAGGCGTCGATCGGTTTCGGGATGGGCATGTTGGCTGCACCCATCGTCGCGATCGTCGACCCGGGTCTGGTGCCCGGCACGCTGATCATGTTGGCGATCGTCGTCAGCACGATGGTGCTCATTCGCGACGGGACGGCGCTCGACCTGTCCGGAGCGAGCTGGGCACTCGCGGGTCGGGTGCCGGGCACCATCGCCGGCGCTCTGCTCCTGGTCGCGCTACCCGAGCGCGGACTGGCCTTGATGCTCGCGTTCGTCGTTCTGCTCGGTATCGGTTTGACGTCTCTGGGATGGATTCCATTGCCGCGCAGACGAAATCTTGTGGTCGCAGGCGCGGCATCCGGACTGCTCGCGACGGCGACGTCGATCGGCGGCCCACCGATGGCGCTGGTGTGGCAGCGGAACACCGGAGCGAAGTTGCGCTCGACGATGAGCGCCTTCTTTCTGGTCGGTTCGGTCCTGTCGCTGGTCGCGCTCGCCGCCGCCGGTGCGGTCACGCTGCACACCGCGTGGTTGTTTCTGCTGCTGACGCCGGCGGCGATTCTCGGTTACGTGTTGTCGCGCTTCGTGAATCGCGTCATGGACCGCCGCCGGTTGAGGCTGATGGCCATCGCGGTCTCGACCGTCGGTGCCGTCGTTCTGATCGGCCAGCAGCTCCTCTCGTGAGTGCGAATGTACAGCGCCTTCGGGTCGCTCCGCAGGCTACGCTCCTGCCGGCTGTGCATTCGCGCTCACGGGCGGGAGGCGGCCTCGGCGTATCGCTCCCGAATCGTAGGCGTCGGATCCGCCTCGTACGTCCGAGCGCGCGCCGACGCCCACTGCGGTGGTTCCGCGGTGCCGGCGAGTGTCCAGGCCGCCTGCCGTGCAGCACCGTCGGCGACGTATTCGCCCGGCTCCGGCACGACGACCGGTACACCGAAGATCGCAGGCGCCAGCTCACGAACTGCCGCGGACTTCGCGCCGCCGCCGATGAGCAGCACCCGTCGCGTCTCGATCCCGGCCGCGCGTAGCGCGTCGATACCGTCGGCCAGCCCGCACAGCAGCCCTTCGACCGCGGCACGCGCCAGATGCCCCGGCGTCGAATTGTGCAGTCGCAGACCGTGAATCGAACCGGACGCATCCGGCCGGTTCGGCGTCCGCTCCCCTTCGAAGTACGGCACCAGCACCAGGCCATCGCTCGCGGTGGACAATGCCAGCGAAGACAATTCGTCGTGATCGACGCCGAGAAGCGACGCCGTCGCGTCGAGCACCCGGGCGGCGTTGAGCGTGCAGACCAGCGGCAGCTGCCTGCCGGTGGCGTCGGCGAATCCGGCGATGATGCCCGACGGGTCGGCCGCCCCGACGTCGGTGACCGCGGAGACGACACCCGACGTACCGATCGATACGACGACGTCACCGACACCGGCCGCGAGTCCGAGTGCGGCAGCGGCATTGTCGCCGGTGCCGGGTCCGATGATCGCACCGCTCGCCGTCTCGCCGATGCGTTCCGACGGTCCCGCGACCCGCGGCAACCGCGGCTTACGGCCTCGCATACCGAGTTCCAGCAAGTCTTCGCGGTACGTGTTCGTGGCCGCGGAGAAGTATCCCGTGCCGCTGGCGTCACCGCGATCGGTGGCCAGGGTGTCGAGGCTGCCTGCGCCACCGAGGTGCCAACTCAACCAGTCGTGCGGAAGGCATACGGCCGCAGTACGATCCGCGTTCGTGGGCTCGTTGTCCGCGAGCCACCGCAGCTTGCTGACGGTGATCGAGGCGAGCGGGACGACGCCGACGGCATCGGCCCACTGTTGCGCACCCACCTCGTCGACGAGGTCGCGCGCCGAAGCCGCCGACCTGATGTCGTTCCAGAGCAAGGCCGGCCGCACGACAGCGCCCCCGTCGTCGAGACAGACCATTCCGTGCTGCTGCGCGCCGACGGCCACCGCGTCGACATCGTCGAGACCGCCCGCGTCGGCGACTGCAGTGTCGAGCGCAACCTTCCACGCCGCCGGGTCGATCTCGGTGCCGTCGGGATGCTTGGCCCGCCCGCTGCGCACCAGCTCTCCCGAATCGGCATCGCGGACAAACACTTTGCACGATTGGGTGGACGAATCGATACCTGCGACGAGAGCCAAGATCTTCTTCCCTTCCCACGTGGCACTGCTTACCGGTGACCCTACCGCCAGTAGCAGGGCGCCGAGGGATTCCGCTACGTTCGTCAGCTATGCGTGACACCGAGGATTCCGACGCCTTTCGCCTTGCCGTGGCGAAAGCTGCCCTCGACCTGTTTTCCGCCAACGGGTACGACGCGACGTCGGTCGACGACATCGCCGAGGCCGCCGGCATTTCGCGTCGCACGTTCTTTCGCCAGTTCCGTGGCAAGGACGACGTCATCTTCGCCGATCACGAAATTCTGCTGACCCAGGCCGCGGAATTCCTCGACCGTGACCACGACGATCCCTGGGTCGCGGTCTGCGACGCCGCCCAGCTCGTGTTCGATCGGTTCTCCGGATGGAAGGAGTACGCGACACTCCGTTACCAGGTGGTGCACGTCAATCCGGCACTGCGTGACAGGGAGATCGTGACGGTATTCCGCTACGAGCGCCTCTTCGTCGACTATCTGCGTCGGGCCGTCCCCGACCACTCGCACCTCGAGACGATCCAGTTCTGTGCGTCGGTCACCGCTACCCACAACTTCGTGTTGCGACGCATGATCCGCGACGGCGTCGCGACCGCGCCTGCGGATCTGCAGGCCGCGTTGTCCAAGGTCAGGGCCAGCTTTCAGCCGTCGTCGGACGAGGTCATCGTCGCCGTTTTCCCGCGCGGGGTATCGCGAGATGCCGTCGTCGACGCAATTTCGGAGCAGCTGGGGCGCTGACCGGGCGTTTCGCCCGCATTCCGACCGCATCGATGGCGCTCTCGAGCCGTCTATCGACTGCCGCGGCCCATCGATGCGGATTCGCACGCGACCACCTGGCACCGAGTGCCAGCCGGCCCTTGATTCGCAACGCCGACCGCCGTACTCTGGAACCATCCGTGGCACTCAGTGCCGACGATCGATACCAAGGAGACAGCCGCTCATGGCCGGAAACCCGGACTTCGATCTCTTCAAGCTTCCCGAGGAGCACGACGAGTTGCGCGCAGCCATTCGTGCGCTCGCCGAGAAGGAGATCGCGCCGTACGCGAAGGACGTCGACGAGAACTCGCGCTTCCCCGAAGAGGCGCTGACCGCTCTCAACAACTCGGGCTTCAACGCCATTCACGTCCCCGAGGAGTACGACGGCCAGGGCGCCGATTCCGTCGCGACGTGCATCGTCATCGAAGAGGTCGCACGTGTCTGCGGATCGTCGTCGTTGATCCCCGCCGTCAACAAGCTCGGCACGATGGGCCTCATCCTCAACGGCTCCGACGAGCTGAAGAAGCAGGTCCTTCCGTCGCTCGCCGGTGGTGCGATGGCGTCGTACGCACTGTCCGAGCGTGAGGCCGGTTCCGACGCTGCGAGCATGCGTACCCGCGCCGCGGCCGACGGTGACGACTGGGTCCTCAACGGCTCGAAGTGTTGGATCACCAACGGCGGCAAGTCCGACTGGTACACGGTCATGGCCGTCACCGATCCCGACAAGGGCGCCAACGGCATCTCCTCGTTCGTGGTGCACAAGGACGACGAAGGATTCGTCGTCGGCCCCAAGGAGAAGAAGCTCGGCATCAAGGGCTCGCCGACGGCCGAACTCTACTTCGAGAACTGCAAGATCCCCGGCGATCGCATCATCGGCGAACCCGGCACCGGCTTCAAGACGGCGCTGCAGACGCTCGACCACACGCGTCCCACCATCGGCGCACAGGCCGTCGGCCTCGCGCAGGGAGCACTGGACGCCGCGATCGAATACACGAAGGACCGCAAGCAGTTCGGGCAGTCCATCAGCAACTTCCAGGCGGTGCAGTTCATGCTCGCCGACATGGCGATGAAGGTGGAAGCCGCGCGCCTCATGGTCTACACCTCCGCTGCGCGCGCCGAGCGCGGTGAGAAGAACCTCGGTTTCATCTCCGCCGCATCAAAGTGCTTCGCGTCCGACGTCGCCATGGAGGTCACCACCGACGCCGTCCAGCTGTTCGGCGGTGCCGGCTACACGACCGACTTCCCGGTCGAGCGCATGATGCGCGACGCCAAGATCACGCAGATCTACGAGGGCACCAACCAGATTCAGCGTGTCGTCATGTCGCGGGCGCTGCTGAAATGAGCATCGAACTCGTAGGTGTCATCGGCGGTGGCACGATGGGCGCAGGTATCGCCGAGGTCGCAGCCCGCTCGGGATCCTCGGTCATCGTGCTCGAGACCACCCAGGAAGCAGCCGACGCGGCCGAGGCTCGGCTCGACAAGTCGTTCGCGCGCGCCGTCAAATCCGGTCGCATCGAGGCCGACGCTGCCGAGAAAGCCCGTGCGGCAATCACTCTCACGCTCGATATCGACGATTTCGCGGATCGCGATCTCGTCGTCGAGGCCGCGCCGGAGATCGAATCGCTCAAGCTGGAGCTGTTCGGCAAGCTCGACGCGATCGTGAAGCCGGAAGGCATTCTGGCGACCAACACGTCGTCGATCCCGGTCATCAAGATGGCGAACGCGACGAAGCGGCCCGGCAAGGTCGTCGGTGTCCACTTCTTCAACCCGGTGCCGGTGCTGCCGCTCGTGGAGATCGTAGTCAGCCTCGTCACCGAGGAAGACACCGTTGCTGCGGTCACCGACTACGCAGCGAACACGTTGGGCAAGAAGACCATTCGCTCCGGTGATCGCGCGGGCTTCATCGTCAACGCCCTCCTCATCCCCTACATGGTGTCGGCGATTCGCATGCTCGAGTCCGGCTTCGCGAGCGCCGAGGACATCGACGACGGCATGGTCAACGGTTGCGCGCACCCGATGGGTCCGTTGCGTCTGACCGACACCGTCGGTCTGGATGTCACCTTGGCCGTCGCCGAGTCCCTGTACGCCGAATTCCGTGAGCCGCACTACGCGCCGCCGCCTCTGCTGCAGCGCATGGTCGACGCCGGACAGCTCGGCCGCAAGACGGGCAAGGGTTTCTACACCTACTGAGTGCGGCTGCGCCACCCGTGCGCGGAAAGTCGGTCCATAGGCCGACTATCCGCGCACGGGCGCCGAAGGCGCACTCAGAAATTCCCCCGCGCCGCCTGTTCGCGCTCGATCGCCTCGAACAGTGCCTTGAAGTTCCCGATGCCGAAGCCGAGCGAGCCGTGGCGTTCGATCAGCTCGAAGAACACCGTCGGCCTGTCGACGAGCGGCTTGGTGAATATCTGCAGCAGATAGCCGTCCTCGTCACGGTCCACGAGGATGCCGCGCTTCTGAAGTTCCTCCACCGGCACACGGACGTCGCCGATGCGCGCACGCAACTCCGGATCCTGGTAGTAGGACTCCGGTGTCGCCAGGAACTCGATGCCCTCCTCGACCAGCACGTCCACGGATCGCAGAATGTCTTGCGTCGCAAGGGCGATGTGCTGCACACCCGGTCCGCGATAGAAGTCCAGATACTCGTCGATCTGCGAACGCTTCTTCCCGACGGCCGGCTCGTTGAGCGGAAACTTCACTCGGTGGTCTCCGCTGGCCACTACCTTGCTCATCAACGCCGAGTAGTCGGTGGCGATGTCCTCGCCGACGAACTCGGCCATGTCGGTGAACCCCATGACGCGGTGGTAGAAGTCGACCCATCGATTCATGTTGCCGAGTTCGACGTTGCCGACGACATGGTCGAGCGCTTGGAATACTGTGCGGCCGTGTCGATGTCCCGCCGAAGCACGCGCCGTGTACCCCGGCAGGTAGGGGCCCGTGTACCGCGACCGGTCGACGAGGGTGTGCCGCGTGTCCCCGTACGTCCCGATCGATGCGAGCCGTACGACCCCGTGCTCGTCGGAGACGTCGTACGGCTCGACGAGCACGGTCGCGCCCTGCCGTCGCGCATGCTCGATGCACTTGTCGACGTCGGGTACCGCCAACGCGACGTCGACGATGCCGTCACCGTGTCGCCGATGGTGCTCGACGAGTTCGCTCGACGGGTCGACCGCACCCTCGATCACGAATCGCACTGCGCCACTGATCAGAACGTAACTGTGCCGATCACGGTGTCCGGTCGTCGGCCCCGAATAGGCCACCAGTTCCATGCCGAATGCGGATCGGAAGAAGTGCGCTGTCTGCGTCGCGTTCCCGACGACCCATACCAGCGCGTCCCATCCGTTCACCGGAAACGGATCGGCGGAGGCGTCGTACTCCACCAATCCGACGAGTTGGCGCAGCGCACGGGCGTCGAGGGAAGCGAGTCGTTCGTCGTCGGTGAGTAGCTGATCGATGCTCATGCTGCTACCACAGAGGATCGCGACCAGGTAGTCAATCGGACGAGCAACAGCTAGGCCGATTGCCGAATCCTGCACACGACCACGCACCCTTTCTCTACACTTTGCTCACATGGAGCTGGATGCGCTGGACTTCGCGGTGCTCGAGGCCGTTCACGAACGCCCGAGGGCCGGAGTGCTCGAACTGTCTCGGAGCTTGAAGATCGCACGCGCCACTGTGCAGGCACGGATGAAGAAGCTCGAAGACTGCGGCGTCGTCGCCGGCTACGAACCTCGTCTCGACGTCGAAGCGGCAGGTTTCGGGGTCCAGGCGTTCGTCACCCTGGAGATCGCGCAGGGCGCACTGGACAGCGTGACCGACGAACTGTCGTCCATCCCAGGCGTTCTCGAAGCGTTCGCGACGACGGGAGCCGGGGATGTGCTGTGCCGGATCGCGGCCGCGTCGCACATGGGCTTGCAGCACGTACTACTGGAACTCAATCGTTCCGGCGTCGTCGTGCGATCGACGAGCGTGGTGGTTCTGTCGGTTCTGATTCCCTACCGCTCGATGCCGCTGCTGCGGACTCTCGATACCGGCAAGGGGGCGAAGTCGCCCGCGTACCGCGGTGCGCACCCACCCGTGCGTGGCTAGTTGGCCCAGAGTCCGACCATCCACGCACGGGCGGCGAAGCCGCACTAATCTTTCGGACCACCCGCGGCGTACACGACCTGACCCGAGATGAAGCCTGCACCCTCGCTGACGAAGAACGACGCGAGGTGCGCGATGTCGTCGGGATGTCCGACGCGGTTGACCGGAATCTGCGCTGCCGCAGCTGCTTTGAAGTCCTCGAAGGGCACGCCGACGCGCTCCGCGGTGGCTGCCGTCATCTCGGTCTCGATGAAGCCCGGTGCGATGGCGTTGGCGGTGACACCGAACTTGCCGAGCTCGATAGCGAGGGTCTTCGTGAAGCCCTGCATACCCGCCTTGGCGGCCGCGTAATTCGCCTGTCCACGGTTGCCGAGAGCCGACGTGCTGGACAAGTTGACGATGCGCCCCCACTTCGCATCGATCATGTGCTTCTGCACCGCACGCGTCATCAGGAACGAGCCGCGAAGATGCACGCCCAGAACGGAATCCCAATCGTCGACGGTCATCTTGAACAGAAGGTTGTCACGGGTGATGCCCGCATTGTTGACGAGAACGGTCGGGGCACCGAATTCGGAGGCGATCCGGTCCACCGCGGTTCGAACCGATTCTTCGTCGGCGACGTTCGCGCCGATGGCGACGGCGTGCCCGCCCGCGGACTGGATGGCGCCGACGGTGTCCGCGCAGGCGGACTCGTCGAGGTCGACGACAGCGACACCGAATCCGTCCTTGGCCAGACGCTTGGCGACGGCTGCGCCGATTCCGCGGGCGCTTCCGGTCACTACGGCAGTCTTGATCTGATCACTCACGTGCATCTCCTGAAGTTGCGATCGATGAGAACCTCGAACTGTTTCTACCAAACCTCAGTACGCAACTACCGCCCCGTCGACGGCTTTCTGCAGTCCGGTCGACACGACCCGGGCAATGTCGATCGGTTTGTCCGGCAGGTCCCGGATCGGGGTGTCGATGTACACCGACGCGGACTTCAGCTTGGTCGATTCGGGCCCGTAGCTCAGACCGATGCAGACGAGGATCGGTTCGACCCCGAGTTTCCGCGCCCGCACTGCGATATGGCCGATCCCGCTGCCGACCTTTTGGACCTGCGTCGGATCCTCCAGATTGCACGTGCCCTCGGGGAAGATCGCGAGGTCGTCTCCGCGTCGCATTCTCTCGGCGCTGATGTCCATCATGCGGTTTCCTGCTGCGCTGACGGCCCGCATGCCGTGATTCTTGCCGCGAAACACGGGGATGCCGCCCATCATGTCGATTCGCCTGCGCTGCTTCGATTCCTGGAACAGCTCGTCCTTCGCCAGCACCCGGGTGCGACCGATGACGGGACGCAGCGGACTCGACCATGCCGTGGCCGCGACGGTGTAGGGGTCGGTCTCGGTGAGGTGATTGATGGCGATGATCAACCGCGCGTCGTCGTAGACCAGCCTGCGCAACTCCTCGCGTGCACCGTCGGGGTAACGCAGCCGAGGCTTGAAGCGTCGGGCAAGGGCTGCATAGGCGAGACGCGCAACCTGCCGGTTCTGTTGGTGCCGTAGATAGAAGTCGTAGACGGCCTGATCGTTTTCGAGAACTACGGCGGGGCGCTCCATGCGGAAAGCTTAGACGGTCGGACGCGGGCCACCGCCGCTCCTTCGTTCACGTGTAAGTCCCGGTTTGCCGGGTATGCGACACGGCAGCCACTCGTGCGCACCTACGGCAACCTGAAGGGACTGAGGACCATGGCAGAGCAGAAGAAACCACGTAACCCTCGCTGGATAAAGACGGCCGAGAATCGCGCCGGACTCGCCTGCATGTTGCTCGGCCTGGTGTCCGCCGGGCTGTTCATCGTGGCCCTCGGGGGCGGCTTCGAAGGATGGGCGTTGATCGCAGGCATCGCCGTGATCGCCATCTTCACGACCGGCCTGCTGTGCTTCCGCGCAAGTGCGAAGAACGCGCAAGACCCGACTCCCGTTGTGTACCATCCGGATTCACCCGATGTGGTGTTCGACGTGGATCGCAACACAGGCGAGCGCACCCCGCACGACAACACGCCACACGACCGCACGACGCACGACCGCTAGCCCGGCCGAATCAGGTAGTTCCTCGACGACGCAGCGCCGGTCCGAGGCGGTCGATGTGCGCCTTCACGCCGGCGACGATGTCGATCGCCTCGTTGCTCATGACCCATTGCAGCTGTAGACCGTCGCTGACGGCCAGGCATTCACGCGCGACGGCGTCGTAGTCGATGTCGGGGTCCAAGCCGTCACGGTCGATCCCGGCGCGCAGGCGCTCACCCAATCCTTGCACCGCGATGTCGTACCGACCTGCGTACACCTCGTGCGCCGGGCTCGACGGGTCCGCAGCTTCGGCGTTGACCAGCACGAGCAACGAGATCAGCCCCGGCTCGGCGAGATATCGACGCGTCGCATCGACCATGTACTGAAGCGTCGCCAGCCCGATCACGTCGTCGGGCAACGCGTCCCACCACCTCGCGGACGACTCGAAGCGCTCCTGCGCGACGGCCACGAGCAGATGCTTCTTCGATCGGAAGTGGTGGAGCAGACCACCTTCGCTGATACCGACGTCCGACGCGATCGTGGTCATCGCGGTGCGGTGGTACCCCTCGCTCGCGAATCGCGCCGCTGCCGCCTCGACGATGTGCTGCCTTCGTTCGTCTCCGACGGAGTACCTCCCACGCGCCATGACGCACGACAGTACTCGCGCCGGTCCGTCGGCGGAAACAAGGGATCCTTTGTTTTGGTGTACGGTTGACGCATGGAGAAACTCGACATCGAGTTCGCACCCGGCCTTCTACTCGACGTCGTCGCCCCCGATGGGGCATCGAATCGCCCCGCGATCGTGTGGGTGCACGGTGGCGGGTGGCGGATGCAGGACAGGAAAGCGCGACCCGATTTCGCACGCCACTTCGTCGAACGCGGTTTCGTCATGGTCTCGATCGACTACCGACTTACTCCGGGCACGACGTTCCCCGGCCAGCTACACGACGTCCGCGCGGCCGTTCGGTGGCTGAGGAACCATGCCGACGAGTTCGGGGTGGACCCGAACCGGATCGGTATGTGGGGATCGTCCGCAGGCGGACATCTCGCTGCACTGACCGGTATCCATTCGAGTCGACTCGCTCTCGACGGCGAGGAGCCACACGGCGTCAGCAGTGCCGTTCAGGCCGTCGTCGACGGCTACGGACCGACAACCTTCGAGAGCCAGAGCGACGACTCGCCCGAGGCCGCTCTACTGGGCGGCCCCCTACGCGAGAACGTCGAACTCGCCCGCGCGGCAAGCCCTGCATGGCAGGTCGGCACCGGCGTCCCGCCGTTTCTGATCGCGCACGGCACCGCGGACACACTCGTCCCTGCGTCGCACAGCATCGCGCTGCACGACGCGTTACGCACGGCGCGCCACGATTCCACCCTGTACCTCGTGCAGAACTTCGGGCACGGATTCTTCAACCCCGGCACCGTTCTCGAGTTGGGTCCAGGCGTCTTTCTCGACCAGGGGCGGCTCGAAGCCGAGCCCGACGCCCCTGCCGAGATCCGACGCGACACCACGACGCACGGCCATCTGTCGATGGACACCATTGCACGATTCTTCGAACACCATCTAGGACAAGGACTTTCCGCGTGATCACCTCAGAGATTCCATCCATCGAGGACACACATTCGCTGATTCCCGAAGTCGATCGCCTACCGGGGCGGTGCGCTCCCTACTTCATCTCGTCCGGCGAGGGCCTTCGGTACGACCTCGGTGGTCAACTCGTCACCGTCATCGCTCGCCCGGAGGACACCGGTGGGCAATTCGGCGCCGCCTACGTCTACGGAGGCAAGGGCGTGGAGACTCCGTTCGTTGCACACGATCGCGAACACACCTTCCTGTACGTTCTGGAAGGCCGAATCCAATTGTGGCTCCCCCGCGAGACCCAGGTCCTCATCCCCGGCGACTGCGCCACGATCCCGGCGGGCACCCCGTACGCGTACCGAATGACGGCTCACGCCAACAAGTTTCTGAGCTGGACCACCGCCGGGGACGGCCATGCCATGGCCACGGCGCAGGGCACCGCCACCCAGTCGCACGTGTTCACCGGAACCAGCTCGCCGTTGCGCGATTCGGAGCTCGCCGATCAGTTCGGAATTCGCTACGCGAACCTCGAGAAGATCGACCGCCCGGCACTGACCGGGAAGGCGCTGCCCCATCACGCGACACCGTTCGTCGTCAAGGCGGGCGAGGGTGAGCGGTGGAAGAGCTCGGGGCAGCTCAACACCTACCTTGCGCGCTCCAGGAACACCGCTGGTACCTACTTCGCGGTGCACACGCGGGGCGCCAAGAGCCCCTACATTCCCCGGCACTTCCACCGCGCACACACCGAGAACTTCTTCTGTACCGAGGGAAGAATTCTGCTGCACGTCAACGGCCAGGAGATCCTGCTCACCAAGGGCGACTTCGTACACGCACCCGCGGGAACGGTCCACAGCTTCGCGTTCGACGGCAACAGCACTCAGATGCTCGGGATTCTCACCACCGGCATCTTCGAGAAATTCTTCGAATACATGAACACACCCACGGACGACAACGTCCACGACGAGTTGAATCCCGGCTCGTTCCCCGAGTCCGGATTTGCTCGCGCTCGCGCCGAGTTGGACCTCGTCGTGGTGGGACCGCCGCCAGCTCGACGGTAATTTCTTAGACCGGTCAAAATTGTCTTAACATATGCACACGAAGTGGTGTACTCTTCAAGCACCATCGTGACACAGCACACACGACAGACCGCGAACCGGCCCGTCCCGAACTCGGAAGGACACATCCATGTCTGCCTCCAACGCAGCCGTGTCCAACACGCCAGAACTCACCCCAGCCCTCGCGCAGCGGGTGCACCGGCATCACGTCGTCATCATCGGCTCCGGGTTCGGCGGCCTGTTCGCAGCGAAACAACTGCGTAAGGCCAATGTCGACGTCACGCTGATCGCGAAGACCACCCACCACCTGTTCCAGCCACTGCTGTACC
>NZ_QGNK01000034.1:0-38714 GCF_003336925.1 Rhodococcus sp. Eu-32
ATTCACCCGAGGAACTGCGCCGCGTCACCCTGGAATTGAACGAGCGCCCCAGGGCGACGCTAGGCTACAGACCACCGTTGGAAAAGTTCGCAGAGCTCATTGGTGCAGCGACAGCTTGAAACCGCCCCGAGTGAGCGAGGGACGCCCTCGCTGGTGTTCGGGCGTTCGGCGCCCACCGGACCGGATGACGCATTCGGTCACTCGGAGTGAGCACGGGACGCCCTCGGTCCGTCTCACCCCTCCCCCGCACCCCTACCCCGGCCGCATAGTGTCATCCCATGCACGCGACGCGAGTGACCGTACTGGGCAGCATCAACATGGACCTGACTGCGGTTACCGACCACCTCCCCGCGCCGGGCGAGACGGTTCTCGGCGACGCGTTCGCGACCGCGCAGGGCGGCAAGGGCGCGAATCAAGCGATCGCTGCGGCCCGCTCCGGCTCCGAGACCACATTCCTCGGCGCGGTCGGCGACGACGCGTTCGCGACCGACCTCGCCGCGCGGCTGCGCGATGCATCCGTCGACGCGTCCCTGTTGCGCCGCACCGACGGGCCGAGCGGCATCGCCGTCATCACGGTCGATACGACGGGCGAGAACTCGATCGTCGTCGTTCCCGGGGCCAACGCGCTCGTCACCGATCTGACCGGCGAGGAACTCGACGTCATTGCCGAATCCGATGTTCTGTTGTGCCAGTTCGAGATTCCGCTGTCCACGGTCACGGCGGCAGCCCAACACGCGCGACGGAACGGAACTCTCGTCGTACTGAATCCCTCTCCCGTGCACGCCGCACCGGACGAGCTTCTCGATGCGGTCGACGTGTTGGTCCTCAACGAGGCCGAGGCCGCGGCACTCGGCACCGACCTGCTGGGACGCGTCACGCATGTCGTGACGACCCTCGGCGCGTCCGGCGCGCGTTACTCCGGGCCTGCAGGCGAATTCGCCGTCCCCGCACCCGTCGTCGACGCGATCGACACCACCGGCGCAGGCGACGCGTTCACCGGTGCACTGGTGGCCGAGTGGCCGAAAGGGCCGGAGTCCGCGGTCCGATGGGCCTGTGCAGCAGGCGCATTCGCGGCGACCCGACGCGGCGCGGGAGCGTCGTCGGGCACACGGGCCCAGATCGAGTCCGAACTCGCATGACACTCTCCCCACGCGTCCCGGATCTCACGGCGCTCGACGTCATGGTGTCGGTCGCTCGGCTGGGCAGCATGAGCGCCGCAGGGCGCGAACACGGCATGAGTCAGCAGGCGGTCAGTGCGAGAATCCGTGCAGCCGAACGCGATATCGGGTTGCGCGTCTTCCATCGCACGACGAGCGGAGTGGAACTCACTCCCGAAGGCGTTGCCGTGTTGGAGTGGGCCGAGAGCGTCCTGACCGCGGCCGACACGTTCGCGACGGGCGTTCAGTCCCTGCTGCAGGAAGACCGGGCACACCTGACAGTGGCGGCGAGCATGACGGTCGCCGAGCATCTGGTGCCGGGATGGGTCGTCATGATGCGCTCGCGCTACCCCGACGTCACCACCCAGGTGCGGCTGATGAACTCGACCGAGGTGGCGCAGCACGTCCTCGACGGGCGGGCGGATCTGGGATTCGTCGAGGGCCCCGATGTTCCGTCCGGGCTCGGCGTGCGCGTGGTGGCGGCCGACGAACTGGTCGTCGTCACCGGGGCCGGCCATCCGTGGGCGCGTCGCGGATCGGTCACCGTCGACGAATTGGCCGCGACACCGTTGGTTCAGCGCGAGCCTGGTTCCGGAACGCGCACGACCTACGAGAACACCGTGCACCCGTCGGCGCAGCCGCTGCTCGAGCTGAATTCGGTGACCGCGATCAAGTCGGCGGTGGCAACGGCGCACGCGCCTGGCGTTCTGTCGTCACTCGCGGTCGACACCGATATTCGGGACGGTCGGCTGATCCGCGTGGTCGTCGACGGCCTCAGCATGCCGCGTCAGCTCCGCGCGATCTGGAACCGACAGGAACCTTTGCGTGGGCCACGACGGGATTTCCTCGACATCGCGGCAGGCAGCTGAGTCACGCTGCGATGGCCACTCCGACCGCGCAGGCGCCGACCGACAGGACCAGCGTCGAGACCGCGTTGGCCAGCGCCGACAGACGTCTGCCCTGCTGCATCAGCCGCACGGTCTCGACACTGGCAGTACTGAAGGTCGTGTAGCCGCCACAGAAGCCGGTGCCGACGACGGTTTGCAGATCGCTCGACGCGCCGTCGAACAGGACCAGTCCGGCGACGAATCCGAGCAGCAGCGATCCGGAGATGTTGATGGCCACCGTCGCCCACGGAAAAGCGCTGTGCAGCTTCGTCCTGACGACGGAGTCGAGCGCGAATCGGGCGACGGCACCGAGCGCCCCGGCGATGGCGAGAGCGAGGACGATCACTGTGTTCCCCTGTTCCGACGCGACGCCACCGCGATGCCCGCCCACGCCGCGAGTGCACCGAGCACGACGCTGACGACGCCGTACAGCACCGCCGTCACCGCGTGACCGTCGCGCGTCGAGATCACGGCTTCGAGCGCGAGTGTGCTGTACGTGGTGAAGGCACCACAGAATCCCGTGCCGGCGAGCAACCGAAGTTGTTGCCGCACACCGGTGTCAGGCCCCCGCCGGGCCAACGCCTCCAGCAACGAGCCGAGCACGAACGCCCCGACGACGTTGATCGCGAACGTCGCGACAGGCCAGTCCGGCGTGCGGTGCGGAATCGCCGTCTCGATCGCGTGACGAGTCAGGGTGCCGACCACACCGCCGGCGAACACCGACAGCAACGCCAGCGGTTGCCGGTGCAGAGGTCGGAGCGAGGCCGTCGTCGCGGTGATGCGACCCGCGTCCGGATCCGTCGCCAACTCGTCGTGTGGGTCACCGTGCGCGGACTCCGCCGAGTCGTCACCCTGTGTCGACATGCCACCTCCTCCGGCAGGAGCCTAGCCCCGGCTCCGCACCGGACTCTGTCGGACGCGTGCGGCACCATGGGGCCATGACCACATCGGAAGCACCCACGACCGATCTTCGCGACGACGCCGAACGTCTCCTCGGCGAGTTGGCCGGGCCCGGCGCTCGGCTGCGCGAGGATCAGTGGACCGCCATCGAGGCACTGGTCGTGGGCCGACGGCGCGCTCTGGTGGTGCAGCGCACCGGGTGGGGAAAGTCGGCGGTCTACTTCATCGCCGCCAAGCTGCTGCGCGAGCAGGGCCTCGGCCCGACCGTCATCGTGTCTCCTCTGCTGGCGTTGATGCGCAACCAGGTCGCCTCGGCCGAACGTGCAGGGGTGCGCGCGGCCACGATCAACTCGGGCAACATGACCGAGTGGGAGGACGTGCACGCAGACGTCGCGGCCGGCCGTCTCGACGTCCTGCTCGTCAGCCCCGAGCGGCTCAACAATCCGGACTTTCGGGACCAGGTGTTGCCGTCGCTCGCCGCGGACGCAGGTCTCGTCGTCGTCGACGAGGCGCACTGTGTGTCCGACTGGGGTCACGACTTCCGTCCCGACTATCGACGCATTCGTACCCTCATCTCCGAATTGCGCGACGGCATTCCGGTGCTCGCCACCACAGCGACGGCCAACGACCGCGTCGTCGCCGACGTCGCGGCACAGCTCGGCGTCGGCGGAAGTGACACCGTCGTTCTGCGCGGTGGGCTCGAGCGTGAATCGCTGCACCTGTCGGTGGTGCAGATCGAGAACACCACCGAACGCGCCGCGTGGCTCGCATCCCGTTTGGCCGAACTCCCCGGGTCCGGCATCGTGTACACACTGACCGTGTCCGCCGCCCACGATCTCGCGAGCCTGCTGTCCGACCAAGGTCTGGCGGTCGCTGCGTACACGGGCCAGACCGATCCGACCGAACGCGAATCGCTCGAGGCAGACCTGCTGAACAACGAGGTCAAGGCGTTGATCGCGACGTCTGCGCTCGGCATGGGCTTCGACAAACCGGATCTGGGCTTCGTGGTCCACATGGGCGCTCCGTCGTCGCCCATCTCCTACTACCAGCAGGTGGGCCGTGCCGGGCGTGCCACCGAGCGCGCCGAGGTCATCCTGCTTCCCGGGCACGAGGACCGGCAGATCTGGAGTTACTTCGCGTCGGTCGCGTTCCCCCGGGAGCACGTCGTGCGGCAGGTGATCGAGGTGCTCGACGAGGTGAAGCCGCAGTCGACTCCGGCGCTCGAGCCGCTCGTCGACCTGAACCGGAGCCGTCTCGAGATGGTACTGAAGGTGCTCGACGTCGACGGCGCCGTCCAGCGCGTACGGGGCGGCTGGATCGCCACCGGACAACCGTGGGTGTATGACGCGTCGCGCTACGAACGGCTGGAGCAGGCAAGGGACTCCGAGCAGCAGGCGATGATCGACTACCAGCGCACAGACGGGTGCCGCATGGAATTCCTACGGCGACAGCTCGACGACCCGGAACTCGCGGAGGGTGCCGACCCCTGTGGCCGCTGTGACAACTGCACAGGGCAGTCTTACTCGGTGCAGGTCGACGCAGCCGCACTCGAATCGACCAGGGCCCGCCTGGACCGACCGGGCGTGGATCTACCGCCACGGAAGCAGTGGCCGAGCGGAATGAAGAAGCTCGGCGTGTCACTGTCCGGCAAGATCACCGACGGCCCGCGACCCGGCCGCATCCTGGGTAGGCTCATCGACCTGGGCTGGGGCGCCAGGCTGCGTCAGCTGCTCGACGGCCCCGACGGTCCTGCGCCTGCGGCATTGCTCGACGGCTGTATCAGCGTCCTCGCGAACTGGGACTGGGAGACCAGGCCCACCTCCGTCATCGCCCTCGAGTCCGACACACACCCGCAGCTCGTTCGATCCGTGTCGAGCGAGCTCGCACGTATCGGCAGGCTCGACGACCTGGGCATCCTCGCCCCTCGGCCGGACCACCCACCCGTGTCGGCCGCCAATTCGGCATTCCGCGTCGCCGGGCTGATCGATTCGTGGGACGTACCGGACCTGACCAGCACCGATGGCCCGGTTCTGCTGGTGGACCTGCTGACCGACAGCGGCTGGACCTTCACGTGCGCGTCGGTCGCGCTCCGCCAGGCCGGAGCAGACGCTGTCCTACCGTTCGCTCTCGCGACTCCCAAGTAGCCCGGCCTCCGCCTCCGAGGCAACTCTCGCTCGACTGCAGGAACGCTAAGCCCACCCTGTGCATCGACGTTTTTCGACTCCAAGCATCGTCGCTGTCTCGCTCGGGCGTTACGTCGAATCCCACGAACGTGACCAGCCTCACATTCACCCTCTTACCTGGGAAAGCGACAAGGTTTATCGAACCAATTTCCGGGGGTACATGAAATGCCATGGTCACCTTGTTACGTTGGTATTTCCTATGAAGCCCGCACAGCTGAGAGCGACCCCAATCACTGCGCCGGACGCAGTGACGTTTCGTAGTCCACAGGTTTCCGACGGAGTCCGGCTCTGGGAAATCGCGAGAGATTCGCGCGTACTCGACCTCAATTCGAGCTACGCATACGTATTGTGGTGCAGAGATTTCGCTGCGACATCCGTCGTTTCCGACGTCGATGGTCGCGCCGTAGGGTTCGTCACCGGTTACATCCGACAGGACTCCCCCACAACGTTTTTCGTGTGGCAGGTGGCAGTCGATGCGGATCAGCGGGGCAAGGGACTTGCCGGCCGCATGCTGAACGAACTTCTCGATCGTCTTGCGCCGCAGGGCATCACTCATCTCGAAACGACGATCAGCCCCGACAACGAGGCGTCGATCGCGTTGTTCACCGCCCTCGCTCGAACACGGGGCACGGACATCACCAAGTCAGACCTGTTCGCGCCGAACGATTTCCCTGATAGCCACGAGGCCGAGGAGCTCTACACCGTAGGCCCCGCCACCGTGCGCACACACGAAAGGAACAAGCAGAACATGACCGAGTCGACCATCACCGAGAAGCCCGACGTCTTCGAGACCGTCGAGTCCGGAGTTCGGAGCTACAGCCGTCAGTGGCCTGCTGTGTTCAAGACTGCGAAGAACTCGACTCTCGTGGACGAGAACGGCCGTGAGTACCTCGACTTCTTCGGCGGCGCAGGCGCTTTGAACTACGGTCACAACAACGACATTCTCAAGGGTGCACTCGTCGACTACATCCAGAGCGACGGCATCACCCACGGTCTCGACATGTCCACCGTCGCGAAGCGTGAGTTCCTCGAGTCGTTCAAGAAGAACATCCTCGATCCGCGCGGCCTCGACTACAAGGTGCAATTCCCCGGTCCCACAGGCGCCAACACGGTCGAGGCAGCCCTCAAGCTCGCCCGCAAGGTCACCGGACGCGAAGCAATCATCAACTTCACCAACGCTTTCCATGGCATGACACTCGGCGCGCTGTCGGTCACCGGCAACTCGATGAAGCGAGCCGGCGCCGGAATTCCGCTGGTGCACACGACTCCCATGCCGTACGACAACTACTTCGGCGGCGTCACCGAGGACTTCCAGTGGTTCGAGCGCGTGCTCGACGACTCGGGCAGTGGAATCAACCGCCCGGCTGCAGTCATCGTCGAGACCATCCAGGGCGAGGGCGGCATCAACGTTGCCCGTCCGGAGTGGTTGCGCGCCTTGGCCGAACTGTGCTCGCGTCGCGACATCCTGCTGATCGTCGACGACGTGCAGATGGGTTGTGGCCGCACCGGCCAGTTCTTCTCGTTCGAGGAAGCAGGCATCGTTCCGGACATCGTCACGCTGTCGAAGTCGGTCGGTGGTTACGGAATGCCGATGGCGCTCACGCTGTTCAAGCCGGAGCTCGACGTGTGGGCACCGGGTGAGCACAACGGAACGTTCCGAGGATTCAACCCCTCGTTCGTCACGTCGAAGGTCGCCATCGAGACGTACTGGTCCGACGACACGTTCGAGAAGGAGATTCTCGCGAAGGGCGCTCACATTCAGGATCGCTTCATCAAGCTGTGCGCGAAGTTCAGCTGCGTGTCCACTCGTGGCCGCGGAATGGTGCAGGCACTCGCATTCGAGGAGCCGGAGCAGGCCACCAAGGTCGCCCAGCTCTGCTACGACGAGGGACTTCTCGTCGAGACCGCAGGTCCGTCCGACGAGGTCGTCAAGCTGCTTCCGCCGCTGACCACGACACTCGAAGAACTCGATCGCGGACTCGACATCATCGAAAGCGCGACCGCAAAAGTGTGCTCCTGAGCCACTTTCCGCGTAACGCACTCACTCGACCGAAGGGAGATCATCCATGATCGTTCGTACTACCCAGGACATCACCGGCACCGATCGCGAAATCAAGAGTGAAGACGGCCAGTGGGTCAGCAAGCGCATCATCCTCGGCGGCGACAAGGTGGGATTCTCGTTCCACGAGACCACCATCAAGGCCGGGACGGTGAACAACTTTCACTATGCCAACCATGTCGAGGCCGTCTGGCTCATCGAAGGTGAGGGCACTCTGACCGACCGTGAAACCGGTGAGACGTACGAGCTGGGCCCGGGTTCGATGTACCTGCTCAACGGCCACGAGCGCCACACGGTGGAGCCGCGGACCCAGATGCGCATGATGTGCGTGTTCAACCCGCCCGTCGTCGGCAACGAGACGCACGACGAGAACGGCGTATACCCGCTCGTCGAGGTCCCTGCATAAGACAGCGGTATTCTTCGCCCGAAACATCTCCGACGCCCCGTCCGACCGCGTGAGCCGGTCGCACGGGGCGTCGGCGTATCCGCGCCTCGACCTAGGTGCGCGGCTGCCGGGCGCTACCCTGGATGGGGTGTCGGCCCCTGGAACTCACAGCATCGTCGCCGGGACGGACTTCGACGCGATCGTCGAGGTACTGTCCGGCAAGTCCATCGCCGTCGTCACCGGCGCCGGTATGTCGACCGACTCGGGAATCCCCGACTACCGAGGACCGGACTCACCTCCACGGAATCCGATGACGTATCAGCAGTTCATCGGCGACGACGAGTTCCGCCGACACTACTGGGCACGTAACCACGTCGGCTGGCGTCACATGGACGCAGCACGCCCGAACCTCGGACACCGCAGTCTCGCCGCGCTGGAGCGTCGCGGCGTGGTGTCGGGGATCATCACGCAGAACGTCGACATGCTGCACACCAAGGCGGGAAGCCGACGCGTCGTCGACCTCCACGGTGTCTACGCACGTGTCCGGTGTCTGAGCTGCGGACGGCTCATCTCGCGATTCACACTCGCGCAGCGCCTCGATGAGCTGAACCCCGGATTCCTGGAAAGCGTGGCGCCTGCGGAAGGCGTCGAGATAGCCCCGGACGCGGATGCCGTCCTCACCAGCACGGCCCATTTCCGCATGGTCGACTGCGCGTACTGCGGCGGGGTCCTCAAGCCCGACATCGTCTACTTCGGCGAGAGCGTGCCCAAGCCGAGGGTGGCCGAGGCCTTCGACCTGGTCGATCGCAGCGACGCGGTCCTCGTCCTCGGATCGTCGTTGACGGTCATGTCGGGACTCAGGTTCGTCCGTCGTGCCGCCAAGGCCGGAATTCCCATCGTGATCGTCAACCGAGGGCCGACACGAGGCGACGAGTTCGCGACCGTCACCTCACATGCGGGAACCTCGGAGACGGTCACCGCGCTCCTCGACGCGCTACCGTCGCCGTAGCAGCCATCAGACGACGGGCGGCGCCGGTTCGTCGTCGTCGATCTCGATGCGTCCCGGCAACAGCGTGAACGCGGCGACGGCTCCGAGGAACGCACTTGCTGCGGCCGCGATCGACGCCACGTGCATGCCGTGGACGAATGCCGACTTGGACTCCGCGACGAACGAGGTGATCTCGACTTCCGCCTTCTGCTTCTGCTCTGCTCGGACGTTCTCCGGCACCTGGGTCGCCTGGGGCAGAGAACCACGGGTCTGCAGAGCCGACGCTGCCCTACCCGCGAATTCCAGTGCACCGCCGATGGATTCACTGGCGTCGGACGTCACGAGCGGCGACACCTGCGCATCGGACGGCAATTGCGACACCACGGCCGCAGGTCGATCGAGATTCGTGGCGAGGGTCGCGGGAGCGTCGGCTCCGAGGTCGCCGCGAAACGCGACGGCCAGCAACGACCCGAGTATCGCCACGCCCAGCGCACCGGCCACCTGCCGGACGGTGTTGTTGACGGCCGCCCCTGCGCCCGCTTTCTCACGGGGCACCGCACCCATGATCGCGTTCGTGGCGGGTGTCATCGTCAGACCCATGCCCGTACCGAGAACGAACATCTGTGCCTCGACGATCCACTGCGGTGTCGTCTCCCCCACCAGCGCGTAGGACAGCATCGCGAGCGAGAACAGCACCAGTCCGCACCCGGCCACATAGCGAGCACCGAACCGGTCGGACAACCGAGCCGCCTGGCTTGCCGAGATCATGACACCCAGCGCGACCGCGATCAACGCGACGCCGGCCGCAAGCGGGGTGTAACCGCGAATGGCCTGCAGGTAGTAGGCAAGGTAGAACGTCGCACCCATCAGCGAAAAGAACACCAGCGCAATCGATATCGTGCCCGCCGAGAACTGACGGTTCCGAAACAGAGTGACGTCGATGGTCGGATGCGAACTCCGTTTCTCCAGCACGACGAACAACGCCAGCAACACGACACCCAGTACGATCGCGCCGAGCGAACGCCATTGCACCCAGTCGTTCGTGTTGCCGCCCTCGATGATGCCGAACACCAGCACGACAAGCGCGACGATCGACAGCACGACTCCGAACGGATCGATCCTGCCGGGGTGTGGATCCTTCGACTCCGGTACGAGCACGAAGATCAGTGCGACACCGACGATCACGATCGGGACGTTGATCAGGAACACCGAACCCCACCAGAAGAATTCGAGCAATGCTCCACCGGTGATGGGCCCCAACGCAATTGCGATTCCCGACGCGGCCGCCCAGATTCCGATCGCTCTCGGCCTCTCGTCGGGTTCGAACACATTCTGAATGATCGACAGCGTCTGCGGCTGGACGGCGGCAGCACCGATGCCCATCAGCGCCCGGTACACGATGAGTTCGGTCGACGTATCCGCCGTCGAACACAGGGCCGACGTCACCCCGAACGCCACCATGCCGACGATCAACGTGCGCTTGCGTCCGATGCGATCACCCGTGACACCCCACAGGATCAGCAGGCCCGCGAACACGACGGCGTAGCTGTCGACGGCCCACTGCATTGCACTCTGTGAGGCGTCGAGATCGGCTTGAATCGTCTTCAGCGCGACGTTCAGGATCGTGTTGTCGAGGATGACCACCAGCAGACAGATGACCATCACGGCGAGAATCAGCCACCGCCGTCGGAACAGGGCGTCGTCCCGCGTGGAATTTCTCGATGCGTCTCGATCCGTGTCCGTACGAGCCATGCCGTCCGCTCCCGCCGTCGATGCGTGTGTTCATCGAACTGCGAAATCTGCCGGCAAGCAACATGTGCGACCCCGATCGGACCGCTTTGTCCGGTTCAGGCAGGAACCAGATCGTCGGCATGTACGACGGGACGATGCAGCTCCGGCGACAGCTCGCTCGTCGACTTGCCGAGCATCCCGGTCAACTCGGACGCGTCGAATGCCACGACCCCGCGGGCGACGAGTTGCCCGTCGGGACCACGCAGCGACACGACGTCGCCACCGTAGAACTGACCCGACAGGCCGGTGATGCCCGCCGACAGCAACGACCGACGCTTCTCGACGACGGCGCGCACCGCCCCGGCATCCAGATGGATGTCACCGGAGACGTCGGCGGCATGTCGCACCCAGAACCGGCGCGCCGACAGACGCGTCGGGCGTGCCGCGAATGCCGTTCCGACACTGGCGTCGGTCAGCGCTGCCTCGGCGTCCGCCGCTGCCGCGAGCAACACCGGAACGCCTGCGTCGGCGGCGAGGCGCGCTGCGGACAATTTCGACGCCATTCCGCCGGTCCCCAGTGCACCGCCGGATCCGGCGACGACGCCGTCGAGGTCTTCGGGGCTTTCGACCTCGGGGATGAGCGTCGCGTGCCCTTTGCGTGGGTCGCCGTCGTACAGACCCGAAACGTCGGACAGCAGAACGAGAGCGTCGGCTCCGACGAGATGCGCAACCAGCGCAGCGAGCCGGTCGTTGTCACCGAAGCGAATCTCGGCCGTCGCGACCGTGTCGTTCTCGTTGACGATCGCCACTGCACCCAGCGAACGCAGTCGATCCAGCGTGCGTTGCGCGTTACGGTGATTGGTCCGCCGCGCGATGTCCTCGGCGGTCAGCAGCACCTGTCCGACGGTGCGTCCGTATCGGGCGAACGACGTGCCCCACGCATGCGCGAGTGCAAGCTGTCCGACGCTCGCCGCTGCCTGCTTCGTCGCGAGATCCTGTGGGCGCTTGGTCAATCCGAGTGGCGCGATGCCCGCACCGATAGCACCGGACGACACGACGACGACATCCGTGCCGCCCCGCATGCGCGCTTCGACGGCGTCGGCAAGGCGATCCAGTCGCCCCGTGTCCAACCCACCGACGAGCGACGTCAGTGCCGACGAACCGATCTTGACGACGATTCTCTTGGCGTCCGCGACGCGTGCCCTCGTGGTCGAGGTGAGCACTTCGGAATCGGATTCAGCCGTCACAGGCCCTCACTCGTCGGTGTCGAGACCGCGACGGACTCGACGTGCGTGCTTGCGCTCGTCGGCGCCGATACGTTCGACTTGGTCCAGACGCGCATCCGTGCCTCGTCCGGTTCTCGTGACGTCGACGCCTGCCGGGGTCTGCGGTTCCCAGTCGAAGCTGACGTCGGCAATGGTGACCGACGCTCCCGGTTCGGCACCCATCTTGATGAGCGTGTCCTCGACACCGAGTCGAGCGAGCCGGTCCGCGAGGTAGCCGACGGCTTCGTCGTTGCTGAACTGCGTCTGTGCGACCCATCGCTCGGGACGCGTGCCGAGCACGATGAAGCCACCGGGCACGTCGGGATCCTTGACCACCTGGAAGCCTTCTTCGTCGCGCGCGACAGGCCGGATGACGGCGCGCCTCGGTGCAGCAGGCGGGTGCGCGACGCGGTACTCCTCCACCATCTTCGCGAGCGCGAAGATCAACGGCTTCAAGCCTTCTCGGCTGACGGCCGAGATGGTGAACACGGGCCAACCGCGGGCTTCGAACTCGGGCGTGACCATCTCGGCGAGTTCGGCAGCCTCGGGCACGTCGGCCTTGTTGAGCACGACGATGCGCGGCCTGTCCGCTAGATCACCCAGACTCGCGTCGCCGGACAGCGCAGGCTTGTACGCCGCGAGTTCGGCTTCGAGGGCGTCGACGTCGGAAATCGGGTCACGGCCGGGATCGAGTGTCGCGCAATCGACGACGTGGGCGAGCACGGCACACCGTTCGAGGTGCCGCAGAAATTCGAGACCGAGGCCGCGACCGTCGCTGGCGCCGGGAATCAGACCGGGAACGTCTGCGACGGTGAAGGTCGTCTCACCACTGGAGACCACGCCCAAGTTCGGAACGAGCGTCGTGAACGGGTAGTCCGCGATCTTCGGCTTCGCCGCAGACAGCACCGACACGAGCGACGACTTACCGGCCGACGGGAATCCGACGAGGCCGACGTCGGCGACCGACTTCAGCTCGAGAACGAGATCGCGTTCGACACCCTCTTCACCGAGGAGCGCGAAGCCAGGTGCTTTGCGGGCCTTCGACGCCAGAGCCGCGTTGCCGAGACCTCCGCGACCGCCGCTGGCCGCGTCGAAACGCGTTCCTTCTCCGACCATGTCGGCGAGGATCTTGCCGTCGCGATCGAGGACGACGGTGCCGTCCGGCACCTTCAGAATCAGGTCTTCGCCGTCGGAACCCTGCCGGTTGGCACCCATGCCCTGGGTTCCGTTGGTGGCTTTGGCATGCGAATGGAAATGGAAGTCGAGCAGCGTGTGCACACCGCGATCGACGACGAACACGACGTTGCCGCCGCGTCCGCCGTTGCCGCCGTCGGGGCCGCCGAGCGGCTTGAACTTCTCACGGTGGACGGACGCACAGCCGTTGCCGCCTTTGCCGGCGGTGACGTGGAGCACCACGCGGTCGATGAATCGCGACATGACTGCCCTCGATCCTTCCCCGGCCTCGTCGGCCGAAATTTTCGATGCCCACAAACACGATAAGGGCGGACCGGGTTCTTTCGACCCTGGTCCGCCCTTATCGAAGTGCTGGGCGCGTCGGATGGGCCCCGAGGGGCGCTACCGACGCAGATGATGCAGCGGAGACTCAGGCCTCGACTGCAACCGGAACGATGTTCACGGTCTTGCGTCCACGCTTGGCGCCGAACTCGACGGAGCCTGCAGCCAGAGCGAACAGGGTGTCGTCGCCGCCACGGCCGACGTTGACGCCGGGGTGGAAGTGTGTGCCGCGCTGACGAACCAGGATCTCGCCTGCGCTGACCGTCTGGCCGCCGAAACGCTTGACGCCGAGGCGCTGAGCATTCGAATCGCGACCGTTACGGGAGCTGGATGCACCCTTCTTGTGTGCCATGTTGCATACCCTCCTCGGGTGATGTGCTCGTGAAGAACGCCGACTGTCAAGTATGCCAGCGCGGAAGAACTGGCTACTTGATGCCGGTGACCTTGAGGACGGTCAGCTTCTGCCTGTGTCCCTGACGCTTGTGGTAACCGGTCTTGTTCTTGAACTTGTGGATGCGGATCTTCGGGCCCTTGGTGTGCTCGACGACCTCACCGGTGACCGAGATCTCGGCCAGCTTGTCGGCGTCGGTGGTCAGGTCGGATCCGTCGACGACGAGGACCGGAGCAAGCGAGACAGCAGTGCCGGGCGCTCCCTCGATCTTCTCGACCTTGACGAGGTCACCAACAGCGACCTTGTACTGCTTTCCGCCGGTCTTGACGATCGCGTACGTTGCCATCGGAGGGCTACCCCTTGCTTCTTCGAACTTGCTCGCGCTACCGCAGGGCAACACGACTGGTCTGGGTCTTGCTTGTTTTTCTGCTTCCTGGGTTGCCCGCACAGGCCATTCCCGTTCCGAAAGGACCGGGATCGAGGCACAGCAGAACAGTGTCACCAGGAGCGACTTATCAAGGTTACGGCAGATGGGCAGTCATGGTCAAACCGCCCATCCGCCGACCTCGACGGCTCATCGTTATTCGTCGGCCGGCGGGCCTGCCGGGCGAGCTGCTGCTCGTCGGCGAGGCTTCCGTACGGGCAGGTCGGCAGCCGAATCCGAGTTCGACGCCGTGCTCGGACCCGATGTCGTGTGCACCGGTTCGGGAGCCACCATGTCCGTCGGGGACTGCGTGGCGGGAATCACGAACACGGTTCCGGCATCGGGTGCCTCTGTCGTCGGCGCAGCGGCCTTACGGGCCACTCTCCTGGCCCGGCGCGGCGTGACGATCGCCTGTTCTTCGACAGGTTCCTCGACCACGGGCTGTGCGACGGCCGACTCCTCGGCTGCTGCCTGTCCGTCCGATCCGGTCGTCGACACGCCGTCGCTCGTCTCCGTGATCTCGGGCTGCTCGGCTACCTCGGACTTCTCCGTGATCTCGGGCTTCTCGGCTGCCTCGGACTTCTCCGTGACCTCGACCTCGGCGGGAGTCGTCTCGACCGACTCTCCCTGCACCGCAGCGACATCGGTCGCGTCGATGATCTCGGGCGCGGCGTCCGACGCGTCCTGTGCCTTGTCGACCACGTCGGCAGGCGTCACGTCGGCGACGACCTCGTCGTGATGCGCGGCCATGGCCAACGCGACCGGGTGCGCACGCTTCACCGACGGGTCGACGGTGTGCTCGTGCTGGGGCTGCTCCGACGCGTTCTGCGCCTGGTTGTTGTCGGACTTGTCCCGACCACGACGCTTACGGCCGGAGCCGCCTTCGCCGCGCGACGAGTTGGAACGCGAGTCGTTCTCGGTGGCCTTGGCCTCGACCGGGAACGGGTGCACGACGATGCCGCGTCCCTGGCAGTGTTCACACGTCGTCGAGAACGCCTCGACCAGGCCCGTTCCGAGCTTCTTGCGCGTCATCTGAACGAGGCCGAGCGACGTCACCTCGGACACCTGATGCCGTGTCCGGTCGCGTCCGAGTGCCTCGGTGAGACGCCGGAGCACGAGATCACGGTTCGATTCGAGAACCATGTCGATGAAGTCGACGACGATCATGCCGCCGATGTCGCGCAGACGCATCTGGCGGACGACCTCTTCGGCAGCCTCCAGATTGTTCCTGGTCACCGTCTCTTCGAGGTTGCCGCCGGCACCGGTGAACTTGCCGGTGTTGACGTCGACGACGGTCATCGCCTCGGTGCGGTCGATGACGAGCGTTCCGCCCGACGGCAGCCACACCTTGCGATCGAGTGCCTTGGCAAGCTGTTCGTCGATGCGGTGTGCCTCGAACACGTCCGGCTGACCGGGTTCGGCGACGTGCCGCTGAAGCTTCGGCAACATGTCGGCGGCCACGGTCTCGATGTACGACGACGTCGTCTGCCACGCCTTGTCGCCCTCGATGACGAGCTTGACGAAATCCTCGTTGAACAGGTCACGGATGACCTTGACGAGCAGATCGGGCTCTTCGTAGAGAGTCTGCGGCTGTGTCCCCTTGCTCGACTCGGCCTTCTTCGACGCCTCTTCGATGCTGGTCCACTGGGCCTGCAGACGCGTCACGTCGCGTGCCAGTTCTTCCTCGCTGACGCCCTCGGCGGCAGTACGGATGATGACGCCTGCCTCGGGCGGCACGATCTCGCGGAGAATCTCCTTGAGACGCTTGCGCTCGGTGTCGGGCAGCTTGCGGCTGATTCCGGTGGAACTGCCACCCGGCACGTACACCAGGTAGCGGCCGGCCAACGACAACTGCGTCGTCAGACGCGCACCCTTGTGTCCGACCGGGTCCTTGCTGACCTGGACGAGCACCTGATCGCCCGGCTTCAGCGCCTGCTCGATCTTGCGCGAATTGCCACCGAGACCTGCTGCATCCCAGTTGACCTCACCGGCGTACAGAACACCGTTGCGGCCACGGCCGATGTCGATGAACGCGGCCTCCATGCTCGGAAGCACGTTCTGAACGCGGCCCAAGTAGACGTTGCCGACCATCGAGGCCGACGCACTGCTGGTCACGAAGTGCTCCACGAGGACGCCGTCCTCGAGCACCGCGACCTGGGTGGTGACGCCGTGGTCGGGGAACGCCTTCTCCCGAACGACCATGACGCGGTCGACCGACTCACGACGAGCGAGGAACTCCGACTCCGTCAGGATCGGCGGCCTGCGGCGACCCGCGTCGCGACCGTCGCGACGACGCTGACGCTTGGCCTCGAGACGCGTCGACCCGGTGATGCCCTGGACTTCGTCCTTGCTGCGCGACTTGTTGCGCGGCTCACGCTCGTGCACGACGGTGTTCGGCGGATCGTCGTCGGCCGACGTCGGCTCCGACGAATCCCCGGAACTGCGGCGACGACGCCTCCGGCGACGGCGACGGCTCGATCCGTCCGAGGACTCGTCCTCGTCGTGCTCCGACGACTCCTCCGCGGAGTCCGACTCCTCGTCCGCGTCGTCGGACTCGGTCGACTCGTCCTGCTCGGCCGTCTCGCTCTTGTCTCCCGAACGCGAGCGACGACGACGCGTGCGACGCTCTCCTGCCGGCTTGTCCTCGCCGTCGGTCTCGTCCGACGCGGCCTCGTCGACGTCCGACCGATCGTCGGCGGACTTGTCTTCCGTGCTGCTGTCGGTGCCGGACCCCGACTCGTCGTCGGACTGCGATTCCGACTCGTCACCCGTGCAGTCGGACTGTTCCCCGCGGCCGCGGCCGCGACCGCGACGTCCGCGCCGCCTGCGACGCGGCTGCGACTGCTCGTCGTCGTCCTCGCTGCGGTCGGTGTCGGTGTCGGTTCGAGAAGACTCGGTATCCGTGTCGGCTGCAGCGTCGGCCTCGGCGGGAACAGAGGGGTCTTCGACCGGGGTCGTCGCCTCGGCGGTCTCGGGGTTGTCGGTCTCCGGCGTGGACGTCGAGTCCTCGGCGGGTCCGGCCGCCTTACGGCTGCGACGACGCTTCGGCGGCGCCTCGACGGGCGCCTCCGGCTGCAGGAACAGCGGGGTTCCGAACTGCGGACGTGACGCGGGCGCAACCTCGGGCCGCGTCGCGGCACCGAAGACGTCACCTGCGGATTCCTCGGCCGCGGGCTCGTCGGCTGCGGGCTCGGTGGTAGCGGGCTCGGTGGTAGCGGGCTCGGTGCCGAGCTGCGGCTCCTCGACGACCGGTTCCACCTCGACTACCGGTTCCACCTCGACGGGGGCGGGTTCACCGGTCAGCGGTTCGGTGACGCTGGGTTCCGCTGCGATGGGTTCTGCGGCAGCCTGCTCCACAGGTGCAGCTTCCGGTGCCGTGAACGCGGTATGCACCGTCGTCGCTGCATCGCGGCCGAGACTCGACTGCGCGCTACGGGCCTCGATACCGAGTTCGCCCAGCTTCGCGAGCACCTGCTTGCTGGTGACGCCGATGATCTTGGCCAGAGCGTGAACGCGCAGCCGATCCGGGAAGGTCGGGGTTTCGCCGGCCGACGACGACGCGTCACCTGCTGAACTTCCCGAGTTCGAGTTCTGTACATCTTCGGGCGGGGCTTGATCGGCCACGTAATCTCCTCGGGCCCCCGGGCGCGTCCACCTGCGTTACTGGTGGGTGTGACGCGGCCACGCGGGGGCAATCCATGTGTACCGACGCCGGGCGTGGCGTCGGTTGTTCGGTCTCGCTCCGCGTCTGGTGCGCTGTCACCGTCGGTGACCGGTGCGCCGGGCGCGGGGCCTGGCTGGTTGGCTCTGGCGCCTGCGAGCCCGAGCGCCGGATCATCAAGCATGCGGTCGGCGTGAGAAGAATTCACGCGTCGCGCAGCGATGACGGGCATCGAACCCCAGGTGTCATCCGGTTGCTACCACGCGAGCGCCACTGCGGTGTCGTCCACTGCGGTGCCGCCCTGGGTCGAGCGTAAAGCGTGTTGGTGCGGTGTAGATGTGTCTTCGTGAAGCCTGTGTTGTGAAAGCAACCATCACGAGTATCCCATACCGAACGAAGTGAACCCGCCACGCCGCTCCGATCACTGGATCGGCGGCGTGGCGGGCGCGCTGGGACGACGACTCGATCGTCGGTGCGACTCGGTCAGGAAAGCTCGGGGAACCACAGCGCGATCTCGCGTTCGGCCGACTCCACCGAGTCGGATCCGTGCACGAGATTCTGCTGGCCGTCGAGAGCGAGGTCGCCACGAATGGTTCCGGGAACGGCCTTCTCGACCGGGTCGGTACCGCCTGCGATCTGGCGGAACGCAGCGATGGCCCGCGGACCTTCGAGCACAGCCGCGACGACCGGTCCGGATGTGATGAAGTCGAGGAGCGCCGGGAAGAACGGCTTGCCCTCGTGTTCGGCATAGTGGGCACCGGCCAGCTCGAGCGTCACAGGCTTGAGCTCGAGTGCTGCGATGCTCAGTCCCTTCTTCTCCACGCGGCCGAGAATTTCCCCTACGTAGCGGCGGGCGACTCCGTCGGGCTTGATCAGTACAAGGGTGCGTTCGGTCACGACTGACGACAGTAGTGGACGAAAGCCTGGCCGATTCGGTCAGTCCCTCTGTCCGTAGAGCATGCCGCGTTCGATCCGACGGGTGATGTCGCGGCGGAGGTAGATCAGATAAGCCCAGACCGCACCGAAGACGACACCGACGATGCCGATCGACAGGTGGATGAACACCCCGGCCAGGACGAGCGCCTGAAGGATCAGGTTGATCTGCATCGCCTGCGGACGCCCCTGCACTCCTGGCGCAAGCATCAACAGAATCGCGACCCCGACGATGTACGTCGTCGAGAACCAGCTCAGCCCGCCGCCGACCGTCGCGACGACGGGCAGCGCCAGCAGCACGACGATGGCTTCGAGAATCAGGGTGCCCGAGCACACACCGCGGAATCCCTTCCACGGGTCGTTCGCCGGCGGCTTGAACTGTGCAGGTTCCGTGCCGTCGCTCATATCGGTTCCTTTCCGAACAATGTCCTGGCCGCCCCCGCGGTCACGACCGAGCCGGTCACCACCACACCGGCACCGGACACGGATTCACCCGGGTCGGCCACCTCCTCGGCGAGACCGATCGCGGTTTCCAACGCGTCGGGCAGCGTGGGTGCGACGACGACGCGCTCGTCACCGAACTTCGCGACGGCGATGTTCGCGAGGTCGTCGACGTCCATCGCCCGAGGAGAGCCGTTGTGGGTCACGACGATCTCGTCGAAGACGGGCTCGAGCACCGTCAGCATCTGCTCGACGTCCTTGTCCCCCATCACGCTGACGACGCCGACCAACTTGCGGAAGTCGAATTCCGCGGACAACGCCTGCACGAGGGCGCGTGCCCCGTGCGGGTTGTGTGCAGCATCGAGAAAGACGGTCGGCGCGTTCCTGACTCGTTCCAGCCGGCCGGGATTGACGATCGACGCGAACGCAGCGCGGACGATGTCCTCGTCGAGTTGACGATCCGCGCCGGCCCCGAAGAACGCCTCGACCGCGGCGAGCGCGAGCGACGCGTTGTGCGCCTGATGCTCGCCGTGCAGCGGGAGGAATATGTCGGTGTAGACCCCGCCGAGCCCCTGCAGTTCGAGCTGCTGACCGCCGATCGCGATACGTCGGCCGAGCACACGGAACTCGCTCCCTGCCCTCGCCACAGCCGCGTCGGCCTCGACGGCAGCACGTAACAACACGTCGGCCACCTCCGGCTTCTGCTCGGCGATGATCGCGACGGTGTCTCGTGGTACGAGCCGCTCGGGAGCCTTCTTGATGATCCCGGCCTTCTCTCGTGCGATCCCGGCGAGATCGCTGCCGAGAAATTCGACGTGATCGATATCGATGGGCGTGATGACGGCGATCTCACCGTCGACGACGTTGGTCGCGTCCCACCGTCCTCCGAGTCCGACCTCGATCACACCGACCTCGACGGGGGCTTCGGCGAACGCCGCGAACGCCATGGCCGTCGTCACCTCGAACTTGCTCATCCGTGGCCCGCCCGCAGCCTGGGACTGGGTGTCGATCATCTCGACGAACGGCGCGATCTCGTTGTACGTGTCGACGTACAGCCGCGGCGAGATCGGCTTGCCGTCGATGCTGATCCGCTCCGTCGCGAGCTGCAGGTGCGGGCTGGTGGTCCGGCCGGTGCGTCGGTGGAAGTGCGTCAGCAACGCGTCGATCATGCGGGTCACCGACGTCTTGCCGTTGGTTCCGGCGACGTGGATCGACGGGTACGCCTTCTGCGGCGAGCCGAGAAGATCCATCAACGCTGCGATGCGAGCGGTGCTGGGCTCGATCTTCGTCTCGGGCCAACGCTTGTCGAGCTCGGCCTCCACGAGGGCCAGCTCGGCCATGTCGACCGGGCTGGGCTCCCCTCGCGTGGAATCGTTTCGCGGCGAGCCGGATTCGCTCACTTAGCTTCCCATCGCTTCGAGACGGGTGTTGATTCGTGCGATCTCCTCGGTGGCGATCTGCTGACGCGTACGAATCTTGTCGACGACGGCGTCGGGCGCCTTGGCCAGGAAGGCCTCGTTTCCGAGTTTGGCCGTCGTCTGGGCCAATTCCTTCTCCGCGGCGGCCAGATCCTTGACCAACCGAGCACGCTCGGCGACGAGGTCGACGGTCCCCGACGTGTCGAGTTCGACGACGACCGTCGCCTTCGACAGGCGCACCTCGACCGATGCCGTGGCGGTGAACTCCGCGTCCGGCTCGGTGAGTTTCGCTTGTGCACGGGTGGCCGCCACCTGATCGATCAGGTCTGCCTCGTCGATGCCGACGAGTTTCGCGGCAACCTTCTGCGACGGCTTCAACCCCTGGTCGCTGCGGAACCGTCGCACTTCGGTGATGAGTTTCTGCATGTCCGAGATACGCTGTGCCGCAGTCTCGTCCGCGGTGACGCCGGTAGGCTTCGGCCACGACGCGACGACGACGGACTCGCCGCCGGTCAGCACCTTCCACAGCGTTTCCGTGACGAACGGGATCACCGGGTGCAGCAGACGCAGCAGCGCGTCGAGGACGTTGCCGAGCACTGCGCGGGTGTGTTCGCCGTGGCTGTCGTCGCCGAACTGGACCTTGGCGATCTCGAGGTACCAGTCGCAGACCTCGTCCCACGCGAAGTGATAGAGCGCTTCGCACGCCTTGCTGAACTCGTAGCGTTCGAACGCTGCGTCGACCTCGGCACGAACCTGCTCGAGCCGGTCGAGAATCCAGCGGTCGGCATCGGTGAGCTCGGAGCGGTCCGGAAGTGCCGCGGGCGCAGCACCGTTCATCAATGCGAACTTGGTCGCGTTGAACAGTTTGTTCGCGAAGTTGCGCGAGGACTGCGCGTGATCCTCGCCGACCGACAGGTCCGCGCCGGGATTGGCGCCGCGAGCGAGGGTGAACCGCAGCGCGTCTGCGCCGAAGCGATCGACCCAGTCGAGCGGATCGATACCGTTGCCACGGGACTTGGACATCTTCTTGCCGAACTGATCTCGCACGAGGCCGTGCAGGAAGATGTCCTGGAACGGCACCGTGCCGCCGTTCGGACCTGCGGTCACCGACGCGTCCTGCGACACGTAGGTGCCGAACATCATCATGCGCGCGACCCAGAAGAACAGGATGTCGTAGCCGGTGACCAGCACCGACGTCGGGTAGAACGTCGCGAGGTCGTCGGTCGCATCGGGCCAGCCCATCGTCGAGAACGGCCACAGGCCGGACGAGAACCAGGTGTCGAGAACGTCGGGATCCTGCTCCCACCCCTCGGGGGCCGTCTCGTCGGGGCCGAGGCAGACGGTCTCACCGTTCGGGCCGTACCAGATCGGAATGCGGTGACCCCACCACAGCTGGCGCGAGATGCACCAGTCGTGCATGTTGTCGATCCACGCGAACCAGCGAGGCTCCTGGCTTGCCGGGTGAATCACGGTGTCCCCGTTGCGCACTGCGTCACCGGCAGCCTTGGCCAGTCCGTCGACCTTGACCCACCACTGCAGCGACAGCCGCGGTTCGATCGATTCGCCACTGCGTTCGGAGTGACCGACGCTGTGCAGATACGGCCGCTTCTCCGCGACGACGCGTCCCTGCGCGGCGAGCGCCTCGCGAACCTTGACACGAGCCTCGAAACGGTCGAGACCGTCGAATTCCGTACCGGTGTCGGCGATTCGGCCCGCCTTGTCCATGATGGTCGGCATCGGCAGGTCGTGTCGCAGACCCATCTCGAAGTCGTTGGGGTCGTGCGCAGGCGTGATCTTGACTGCGCCGGTGCCGAATTCGGGATCGACGTAGTCGTCGGCGATGATCGGGATCTGCCGACCGGTGAACGGGTGCTCGAGCGTGGTGCCGATGAGGTGCTGGTAGCGCTCGTCGTCCGGATGGACGGCGACGGCGGTGTCACCCAGCATCGTCTCGACACGGGTGGTCGCGACGATCACGTGGGGCTCGTCGTCGTTCAGCGAGCCGTACCGCAGCGAGACCAGTTCGCCTTCGACGTCCTCGAACTTGACCTCGATGTCGGAGATCGCCGTCTGCAGCACCGGAGACCAGTTGACGAGACGCTCGGCGCGGTAGATGAGACCGTCGTCGTACATGCGCTTGAAGATCGTCTGGACAGCGCGCGACAACCCGTCGTCCATCGTGAAGCGTTCGCGACTCCAATCGACGCCGTCGCCGATTCGACGCATCTGCCCACCGATGGTGCCACCGGACTCACGCTTCCAGTCCCACACCTTGTCGACGAAGAGTTCGCGGCCGAAGTCTTCCTTGGTCTTGCCGTCGGCGGCCAGTTGCTTCTCGACGACGGTCTGCGTCGCGATGCCCGCGTGGTCCATGCCGGGCAGCCACAGCACCTCGAAGCCCAGCATTCGCTTGCGACGGCTCAGCGCGTCCATCAGTGTGTGGTCCAGCGCGTGGCCCATGTGCAGGCTGCCGGTGACATTGGGCGGCGGCAGCACGATCGAGTACGGAGGCTTCCCACTGGTCGGGTCGGCCGCGAAGTAACCGGCATCCACCCAGCCCTGATACAGCTCAGCCTCTACCTCACCCGGGTTCCAACTCTTGGGCAGCACGTCACTCGGGTCGTTTCGCGGAGTACGCTCCTGCGGCTCTGCCGGGTTTTCTGGGCGCTCTGATGCTGAACTGGTCACCCGACGATTCTAGTAGTCGCGCCGAGCGCCCCCCGCTCGCCCTTCATCCCAACGATTCGGGCAACGCCACCGTCTCTCCCAGCACATGCTCGGCGAGGAACGAGAAGACCACCTGGTACCAGATCGTGGCGTGCTGGGGTGCGAGCACCCAGTGATTCTCCGACGGAAAGTACAGCAACCGGTGGTCCGTCCTGCCCTCGTCGTCGGCAGGCAATCCCGATTCGCTGAGGAGCTCGTACCAGAGCCGCAACCCCTCGCCGATCGGTACGCGATAGTCCTTGTCACCGTGGATGACCAACATCGGAGTCGAGATGTCCGCGACGTACAGATGCGGCGAGTTCTCCACCGCCATCTCCGGCGACATCTCGCGCTGCCAGTAGTACGCGACGTCCGTGGTCGGCCCGAATTGATCGAGCGCCCACAAGCTCGCATGCGTGACGATGCCGTCGAAACGATCGGTGTGGCCCGCGATCCAGTTGGCCATGTAACCGCCGAACGAGCCGCCCATCGCGGCCGTGCGAGTCTCGTCGATGTCCGAGCGCGCGACAGCCGCGTCGGTGACGGCCATCAGGTCGGTGAACGGTTCGCGGCCCCAGCGTCCCCACCCTCGCTGGACGAAATCCTGACCGTAGCCCGTCGAGAGCGCCGGGTCGGGTAGCAGCACGGCGTATCCCTTGGCGACCAGCAGCCACGGGTTCCAGCGCCAGGACCAGGTGTTCCACGATCCGAGCGGTCCACCGTGGATCCAGAGCAGCAGCGGCGCCTTCGCACGGTCCGACGCGTCGGGCGGCAGCGCGAGCCACGCACGCACCCGTGTGCCGTCCTCCGTACGCGTCTCGATCTCGGTCAGAATGCCGGGCACGTCGGGCAGCGACACCGCCTGCAACGGCCGTAGCTCCCCGGTCGACAGAGTTATCCGGACGGGATGCGGCGGCTGCGTGTACGACGCCTCGAGCGCGAACACCGACCCGTCGGTGGTCGTCTGCACGTGCGTGTAGGCGGAATCGGTGTCGGTCAGCCTGGTCACCGATCCGTGCCGGACCACGAAGATCGGGGCACGGCCGTCGTCGTCGGCGACGACGAGTACACCGCTACCGTCGCGCAGCCACACCGGATCTCGCGGCCACCGATCCCACCCGGGCGCGAGATCCGAGATCACTCCGCCGTCGAAGTCGTACTGCTGCAGCGTCGTTCGCGGTGCTTCCTCGGGGGTCGTCACCGTCTCGCGCACGAACACGACACTCGACCCGTCCGGGGAGATCGCGGGCGAGCCGACATCGGCGTCCGCGTCGTCGACGATGACGGTGCGCTCCCCCGACGCCACGTCGATCCGGACGAGGACAGTGCGTGCCACCGCGAGCGCGCCGGGCACCGTCCACGTCGTCACCACGAAGGTGCCGTCGGGACTGACGTCGTACGACGCCTCCTGCAGAGCGTGACCGGCGTTCGCGGTGATGCGGCGCATCCCGCCGTCCACCGAGCCGGCGAAAAGATGCGGGGTGGCCGGGCCGAGATCGTGGTCCCAGTACCGCACGGGATAGCCCGAATGCAGGATCGCGTCGACCTTGCCGTCCTTGCGCAGAGTGCGTAGACGCTCGTCCTCGTCGTCGGTGGTCGCCGACGGAAGCACGTTCGACGACGCCACGATCCGCCCGGCCGCCAGGCGCAACCCGGAGAAGCCTGCGCCGCGCTCGGCGACGACCTGTGCCTCACCACCGCGCGCGGGCAGGGACCAGATCGCCGAGGACTTCTCGTCCTTGGACGCGTGACGCAGGAAGAAGAGATCGCCCGACTCGGCGAACGCCGGGCCGCTCTCGCCTGCCTCGCCGAACGTCAACCGGCGCGCCTCGGACTGCCCGGACGGGTCGACGTCCCACAGCGCACCGACGTAAGACGCTGCCCCCGAATCGAGTTGGGACACTGCGACGACGACGCGCGATCCGTCCTCCGTCACCGCCAAGTCGGTCACGCGCGGCTCAGCCACGTATTGGGCGAGATCGTCGAAGATGCCGTCTGACACTGGTACGCGCTCCTGAAGGGTCGAACTTCGATTACGGCCGAACCGATCCTACGACGACCTTGTGACAGCCGGAGCCTTCAGGAGCCGCCGCTCAGCTGGGACCGAGCTCCTCACGCAACTGAGTCAACGTTCGAGCCAGGATGCGGGACACGTGCATCTGCGAGATACCCATGCGCTCGGCGATCTGCGTCTGCGTCATGGACCCGAAGAACCGGAGGATCACGATCTGACGCTCACGCTCGGGAAGCTTCTCGAGTGCCGGTCGGACGGTGAGGTAACTTTCCATCTTCTCCAGCTCGGGGTCGTCCTCGCCGAGAGTGTCCATCAGCGGAAGCCGATCGTCGCTGACGACCGAATCCACCGAGACCGTCTGGTATGCACTGCGCGCCAACAGAGCCTGCGAGGCCTCCTTGACGTCGATGCCCAGCTCGGCCGCGATTTCACTCGCCGTCGGGGCACGTCCCAGCTTCTGGGAGAGCGTTCCCACCGCGCCGGAAATCATGGAGTTCAGTTCTTTCATGCGGCGCGGAACACGCACCGACCATCCCGCGTCGCGAAAATAGCGACGAGCCTCGCCCATGATCGTCGGGACGGCGAACGACACGAAGTCCGAACCGCGTTCGATGTCGAATCGATCGACGGCGTTGACCAAGCCGAGCCGTGCGACCTGCAGAAGATCCTCGTGCGCTTCCCCGCGTCCGCCGAATCGACGGGCGATGTGTTCGGCCAGAGGTAGACACCGGGTGATGATGCGATCCCGCAGCACCTGTCGCTGCGGTGAATCCTTGTCGAGCGCCTGCATCTCCTGGATGAGGGGCACGACTTCTTTGTAGTCGTCCGACTGACGCCGACCGGACTTCTCGTACGGCGCAGGCACTAGATGGTGCTCCTCCGCTTGATCACGTCGACGGCGACGACGTGTCCTCCGTCGACATCGTCGACGGTCAGCGCGATGGAATCCGTCAGAGTCTGCAGGACGTGCCAGCCGAAGCTGTCCTGCTTCGGTAGCTTGCCGGTCTGCACGGTCGACGTCGTGGCGATACGGATGCCGCTGTCACCGACGACGAACGAACACGACAGCTCGGCCCCGAGCACCGCACCGGCGATCAGTTCCGAGCAGACCTCGTCGACGACCAGCTTGATGTCGGCGATGTCGTCGAGCGTGAAGTCCGACAGGACCGCAAGGGTTTCGGCAACGGCACGAACGACGGGAAGCTGCGCGGCGTCGGCGATCACCCGCAATTCGACCGGTGCGCCGGAATCTCGTTCCAGCTCTTCGATCTTGCCGACGCCAGTCATCCGCGCTCCCTATCAGTTGTTTCGCATGTACTCAGACCGAGGTCGAACTCCATTTCGACCGGACCAAGGATACCCAGGCATTCGCAGTTCAATCCCGCGCGGCTCTGCGGTCCGCTCGCGCGACGACGGCAGAAGCGGGCGAACAGGCGCAAAACGTCCCCGTCCCAACCGGGGGGAGGCGTGGACGGGGACATCCGCGACCGTGACCCGGGGCAGGTACGCGGACGCTGGTGCCCCAGAGTAGTCCTGCCCCCAGGGGCGGACGAACCCGATTCGATAACGAAACTCTTGTCGACCGGACGGCACGCGGCCGTACGAGGTGACGGCGGGCTCCCGTACTGGCACGATCGAGAGGTGGACTACACGGAGCGATTGCGGGAACTGGCGGGGCGATGCGGCATCGGAGCGTCCTACCGAGGATGGGACGACGTCGAACATTCGGTATCCGACGCGACACTCCGCGCGATCCTCGAAGCCAGGGGCATCGCGGCGACAGACGAGGACGACGTCGCGCGCTCGCTGGACGATCTCGACACCGCCCCGTGGCGTCGCATGTTGCCACCCGTTCTCGTCACGATCGCGGGAACGGCGGCTCGCGTCGAAGTGCATGTGCCGCACGGGGATCCGCTGTCGGTGCATCTCGTCACCGAGACAGGGGTCCGTGTCGAGCTCGAACAACTCGGAGTATGGGTCGATCCACGTGAGGTCGACGGCACACTCGTCGGCCGGGCCACGTTCGAGATCCCCGCATACATCCCAGCCGGTTGGCATACGATCACGGCTGCGAGCGACCCTGGGAACGGCGAGGTGACGACGTCGCAGTGCCCGCTCGCCGTGACACCCGAGCGCTCGACGGCCAACGACGCGATCACCGATCGTCAGCGATACGGTCTTCTCGCGCAACTGTATTCGCTGCGATCGAACCGCTCGTGGGGAGTCGGCGACTATGCCGACCTGGCCGACACCGCATCGATCGCGGGGCGAATCCACGGGTTCGATTACCTCCTCGTCAACCCCCTGCATGCGGGGCGTCCGAATCCGCCCGTCGAGGCGTCTCCGTACCTGCCGTCCACGCGACGGTTCTTCGACCCCATGTACATCAGGGTCGAGGACATCGAGGAGACCGCGTATCTGTCGCCCGAGAAGTACGCCAAGGTGCGGAGGTCGGCGTCGGAATTCACCAAGGCGAACAAGCGAATTCGACGCATCGACCGCGACCCGTCGTTCCGTGCGAAACTCGGTGCGCTCGAACGTGTTCATCGTGTCGAGCGGTCGGCGTCACGCCAGGCGGCATTCGAGTCGTTCTGCGAGCGCGAGGGGTCCGGTCTCGAAGACTTCGCGCTCTGGTGTGCCCTCGCGGAGAAACACGGTCCGAACAGCAAGATCTGGCGTGACAGTGCAGCCCACCCGCGGACCGACCACGCGACGGCCCAGCGCACGAAACTGGCCGACCGGATCCACTTTCACATGTGGCTGCAATGGATTTGCGACGAACAGCTGAGCCGCGCGCAGCGCGCCGCGCTCGACTCGGGCATGGATATCGGCGTCGTCCACGACTTGGCCGTCGGCGTGCATCGACACGGAGCCGACGCCTGGACGCTCGGTGACGCCTTGACGTCCGGGGTCACCGTGGGAGCGCCGCCGGACAACTTCAATCAGCAGGGCCAGAACTGGAATCAGCCTCCGTGGAACCCGGATCGGTTGCGCGAACTCGGATATGCGCCGTATCGAGACATGCTGCGCACCGTGCTCCGGCATGCAGGCGGCGTTCGCGTCGACCACATTCTCGGTCTGTTCCGCCTGTGGTGGATTCCCGAGGGATCGACGTCGGCTGCCGACGGCGCATACGTCACCTACGACCACGAGGCACTCATCGGAATCCTCATCCTGGAAGCGGAACGTGCCGGTGCCGTCGTGGTGGGTGAGGATCTCGGGGTCTTCGAACCGCTCGTGCAGGAGTACCTCGGAGGCCGCGGACTGTTCGGCACGTCGATCCTGTGGTTCGAGAACGACGAAGGAACGCCCATTCCGCCGGAGGATTACCGACGCCTGTGCTTGACGTCGGTCACCACCCACGACCTGCCGCCGACGGCCGGATACCTGCGCGGCGAACACATCGCGCTCAGATCACGGCTGGGGCTTCTCGAACGCGACCTCGACGAGGAGACCGCCCGGGACACCGCGGCTCGCGAGGCAGTCCTCGACCTCGCGCGACATCGAGGACTGCTCGCCGACGACGCGTCCGAGCAGGAGACGATCGAGGCGTTGCACCGTCTCGTCCGGCTCAGTCCGTCGGTGCTGATCGGTGTCGCACTCGTGGACGCCGTCGGCGAGAACCGCATTCAGAATCAACCGGGAACGGACGAAACCCAGTACGAGAACTGGAAGGTCCCTCTCGCCGACGACAAGAAGAAGGCCGTCTGGGTCGACGACCTCGTCGATCATCCGAGGTTGGTGTCTTTGGTCGAGGCGCTTCGCACCCGTGCGTGAACAGTCGGACCCTGGGCCAACTATCCGCGCACGGGTCGCGTAGCGGCATACTCGAACGATGGGACGCATCACGACGCGACGGCCAGTAGTACGCATCCGCGGGATACACGAGACCAGCCGTCCCGACACGCTGGTCGTCGAAGAACCCCTCGAGATCCGCGTCGACGGGAACCCGTTGGCCGTCACGATGCGCACGCCGGGCCACGATGTCGAACTCGCCCACGGATTTCTGCTCACCGAGGGCGTCATCGGCAGCCGCGACGACATCGCGATCGCCCGGTACTGCGACGGCGTCGACGACGAGGGACAGAACACCTACAACGTTCTCGATATCACGCTCGCCGACGGGGTCGCACCACCCCAGCCGGGCGTCGAACGCAACTTCTACACGACGTCGTCGTGCGGCGTGTGTGGCAAGGCATCGTTGGATGCCGTTCGACTGAAATCGGTTCACTCCCCCGCGTCCGACGACGTGCGGGTCAAGGCGTCGGTGCTGACGACCATGCCGACGACGTTGCGTGACGCCCAGAAGGTGTTCGAATCGACGGGCGGACTGCACGCTGCAGCGCTGTTCGACCGCGACGGCCGGATGCTGGTGGTCCGCGAGGACGTCGGGAGGCACAACGCCGTCGACAAGGTGGTCGGCTGGGCGGTCGGCGAAGGCCGGGTGCCGCTACGAGGAACGGTTCTGATGGTCAGCGGACGAGCCTCCTTCGAGCTCGCACAGAAGGCCGTCATGGCCGGGATACCGGTGCTCGCTGCGGTGTCGGCGCCCTCGTCGCTCGCCGTCGACCTGGCCGAAGAGTCCGGACTCACCGTCGTGGGGTTCCTCCGCGGCGAGAACATGAACATCTACTCGCGCGCCGACCGCATCGAACGCTGAACAGACGACGAGACCCGGCCGTCCGTGGACGACCGGGTCTCGGGGTGTAGGTGACTACGCCGACTTGTCGCGACGCTCACGCTCCGGCTTGCGCGGAACGATCGTCGGGAGGACGTTGTCGTTGACGGTCTCCGACGTGACGACGACCTTCGCGACATCGTCACGGCTCGGGATGTCGAACATCACCGGATTGAGCACTTCCTCGAGGATCGCCCGCAGGCCACGAGCGCCGGTGCCGCGGAGAATTGCCTGGTCGGCGATCGCTTCCAACGCATCCTTGGTGAACTCCAGCTCGACGTTGTCCATCTCGAACAACCGGCTGTACTGCTTCACGAGCGCGTTCTTCGGCTCCGACAGGATCGTGACCAACGAGTCCTTGTCGAGATTGGTGACCGACGCGACGACCGGCAGACGCCCGATGAACTCCGGAATCAGACCGAACTTGATCAGATCCTCGGGCATGACCTCGGCGAAGTGGTCCTGCGTGTCGATCTCGGCCTTGGACCGGACCTCGGCACCGAAGCCGAGGCCGCGCTTCCCGACGCGGTCCGACACGATCTTCTCGAGGCCGGCGAACGCTCCGGCCACGATGAAGAGGACGTTGGTCGTGTCGATCTGGATGAATTCCTGGTGCGGGTGCTTGCGTCCACCCTGAGGCGGAACGCTGGCCTGCGTACCTTCGAGGATCTTCAGCAGCGCCTGCTGCACGCCTTCGCCGGAGACATCACGCGTGATCGACGGGTTCTCGCTCTTGCGGGCGATCTTGTCGACCTCGTCGATGTAGATGATGCCGGTCTCGGCGCGCTTGACGTCGTAGTCGGCAGCCTGGATCAGCTTCAGCAGGATGTTCTCGACGTCCTCACCGACGTACCCCGCCTCGGTGAGCGCGGTGGCGTCGGCGATCGCGAACGGCACGTTCAGCATCTTGGCGAGGGTCTGCGCCAGGTACGTCTTGCCGCAGCCCGTCGGGCCGAGCATCAGAATGTTGGACTTGGCCAGTTCGACGCTCTCGCCGCGCGTGTCACGAGCCTTGTCGCCGGCCTGGATGCGCTTGTAGTGGTTGTAGACGGCCACGGCAAGCGTGCGCTTGGCGGTGTCCTGGCCGATCACGTAGTTCTCGAGAAAATCCCGAATCTCGGAGGGCTTCGGCAGGTCGTCGAGCTTGACCTCGCTCGACTCCGCGAGCTCCTCCTCGATGATCTCGTTGCACAGGTCGATGCACTCGTCGCAGATGTACACACCCGGCCCCGCAATGAGCTTCTTCACCTGCTTCTGGCTCTTACCGCAGAAAGAGCATTTCAGCAGATCGCCACCGTCACCGATGCGTGCCATTCGGAGGTTCCTACTTCCTTGTCCGCGTTCGACCGGCGAACACCCCTACCGGGTACTGCGCCGGCCGTGTGCAACTTCTCGATCCACAGCGTTCGAGCGATGACACGATGAGCCATAGCTTTCGAGCCCTGATGCGACCGTACCCGTGTTCGTCGAACATGGGCGAGTTGTTTCCGGTGATTCGCCGACGAATCCGAGAAGTACTCGGTTCGAACGACGCCACCTCTTCACTGCCATACCGACCATCGAATCGCGGGCCCCCGACTGTTACGTCGACCCGGCCTGCGATGTGTGCGGTGCCGAGTGGAACGAGCTCTACTCCACTCGGCACGCGCAACGGTCTTCGCGAAGATACCTGTTCGGTACTACTTCTGTGCCGACAACTTGCGGTAATCGAACACGGTGTCGATGATTCCGTATTCCTTCGCCTGCTCGGCGGTGAGGATCTTGTCGCGATCGGTGTCCTTGCGGATGACGTCGGGATCCTTACCGGTGTGGCGGCCGAGCGTCGTCTCCATCAAGCGACGCATGCGCTCGATCTCGGCGGCCTGGATCTCGAGGTCCGAGACCTGACCCTGAATTCCACCACTGGCGGGCTGGTGAATCAGCACGCGGGCGTTGGGCAGTGCGGCACGCTTGCCCGGCGTTCCCGCTGCCAGCAGAACTGCCGCTGCCGACGCCGCCTGGCCGAGGCACACCGTCGCGACGTCTGCTCGGACGTACTGCATGGTGTCGTAGATTGCCATCAGCGACGTGAACGATCCACCCGGCGAGTTGATGTACATCGTGATGTCGCGGTCGGGATCGAGCCCCTCGAGCACGAGCAGCTGCGCCATGATGTCGTTGGCCGACGCGTCGTCGACCTGGACACCGAGGAAGATGATGCGCTCCTCGAACAGCTTGTTGTACGGGTTGGACTCCTTGACGCCGTAGCTGGAGTGCTCGACGAAGGACGGCAGGATGTACCGCGAGGACGGCATCTGATTCGGGTCGAACAAGTTTGTCATCGTTTCTCCATGAAGTGAGTGATCGTGAGGGACGAGCGGCTCCTGATCAGGAGCCGGTGCCGCCTGCCTGCCGCGCGCGCGAGATGACGTGGTCCACGAAGCCGTACTCCTTGGCCGCTTCTGCGGTGAACCAGCGGTCACGATCGGAGTCCGCGGTGATCTGCTCGACGGTCTGTCCGGTGTGCTGAGCGATCAGCTCGGCCATTTCCCGCTTCGTGTGAGCGAACTGCTCCGCCATGATGGCGATGTCACTGGCGCTACCACCGATGCCCGCCGACGGCTGGTGCATCATGATGCGGGCGTGCGGAAGGGCGTAGCGCTTGCCCTTCGTGCCTGCCGACAACAGGAACTGGCCCATCGAGGCCGCGAGTCCCATGCCGTAGGTGGCAACGTCGCATTCGGCGAATTCCATCGTGTCGAAGATGGCCATACCCGCGGTGACCGAACCACCGGGAGAGTTGATGTAGAGCGAGATGTCGCGGGTGGGATCCTCGGCCGACAGAAGAAGGATCTGTGCGCAGAGCTTGTTGGCGATGTCATCGTCGACCTGAGTACCGAGGAAGATGATGCGCTCGCGAAGCAGGCGCTCGTACACGGAGTCACTGAGATTCAGGCCGGAAGAGGCCGAAGTCATGACGGGACTCTGCTGGTGCGAAGCCGCCGGATTCTGAACAGTCACGGTACCTGCCTTTTCCATACGATCGTTGGTTCCTGATACAGACACTAACGAAAGACGGCGGCCCCGGAGTCCCGGAACCGCCGTCGTTCGCTGTCAGCGTTACTTCTCTTGTTCACCCTCGGAAGAATCGCCTGTTGCAGGCTCTTCCGCTTCCGCGGGGCTCCCGAAGAGCTCGGAGGTGTCGATGTCCGCACCGGCAGTGTCGGTCACCTTGACGCGGTCGACGACCGACGCGAGGGCCTTGCCGCGACGCACGTCCGCGAAGACTGCGCCCAGCTGGTTGGCCTGCTGCACCTGCTGGATGAACTGCTCGGGCGACATGCCGTAGCGCTGCGCCTGGAAGATGATCCGCTCGGTGAGCTCGTCCTGGCCGACCTCGGTCTTCTCGGCTTCGGCGATGGCGTCGAGCAGCAGCTGGGTGCGGACCGACTTCTCGGCCGTCTCCTTGACGTCCTTGTCGAACTCTTCACGGCTCGATCCCTGCGACTCGAGCAGCTCGGCGAGCTTGGCCTCGTCGTGGTCGAGACCGTGGATGGCCTCGTGGACCTGGTTGTCGACCTCGGCCTTGACGACGGCCTCGGGCACCGGAACCTCGACGGTCTCGAGCAGCGTCTCGAGCACCTTGTCGCGGATCTGACCGGCCTGCTCGACCTTCTTCACGCGCTCGACGCGCGTCTTCAGGTCGGCGAGGAGCTCGTCGAGCGTGTCGAACTCGCTGGCGAGCTGAGCGAACTCGTCGTCGGCCTCGGGGAGCTCGCGCTCCTTGACCGACACGACCTTGACGGTGACGACGGCTTCCTTGCCTGCGTAATCGCCTGCGACGAGGGTCGACGTGAAGTCCTTGGACTCGCCTGCTGCGACACCGACGATGGCGTCGTCGAGGCCCTCGATCAGCTGACCCGAGCCCACCTCGTGGGACAGGCCCTCGGCCGACGCCTCTTCGACGGTCTCACCTTCGACGGTGGCCGACAGGTCGATCGACACGAAGTCACCGGTCTGGACCGCACGCTCGACGCCCGTCAGGGTGCCGAAACGCTGACGCAGCGACTGCAGCTGCTCGTCGACGGCCTCGTCGGTGATCTCGAGCGGGTCGACGGTGACGCTGATGGTCGAGTAGTCCGGAAGCGTGATCTCGGGGCGAATGTCGACCTCGGCGGTGAACGTGAGTTCTTCGCCGTCCTCGATCTTGGTGATCTCGATCTCGGGCTGGCCGATGACCTTGATCTCCTCGGCCGTCACGGCCTCCGAGTAGCGAGCCGGGAGAGCGTCGTTGACGACCTGCTCGAGCACGGCGCCACGGCCGACGCGTGCTTCGAGAAGCTTCGCCGGAGCCTTGCCCGGGCGGAATCCGGGGAGACGGATCTGCTGCGCGAGTGCCTTGTATGCGCGGTCGAAATCAGGCTTGAGCTCCTCGAAGGGCACCTCAACGTTGATACGGACTCGCGTCGGGCTGAGCTGCTCGACGGTGCTCTTCACGGGACATGCTCCTTCTGGTGGTCTTGCCTCTGCTGTCGGACCGGCTCACCGTCGACGGCGAACCGTTCACGCGGACGCCGCTGGATCCGTTCGGACCCCGCGGCCTTCTGTCGGGGTGACAGGAATTGAACCTGCGACCCTCCGCTCCCAAAGCGGATGCGCTACCAAGCTGCGCCACACCCCGTCGTACTGCTCCGCACGCTGCGGCTTCCCGCACGACAACGGAAACCTCGTGCGAACACCGTCCAACCTACAGGCACCATTGAACAGCAGACGTCGGCGGTACCCCACACAGGGCCACCGTTTCCGTCTCGACAGACTCTACATGCAGGCGGTTTGTAATCTCGAAGCCGCATTATGTAGAGTTTCGAATCGCAAGCAACGGGGATCACCGATGCACCGACTGCTCGCACGCCGATGTAGCTCAATGGTAGAGCCCCTGTCTTCCAAACAGGCTACGCGAGTTCGATTCTCGTCATCGGCTCATCGAAAGGCCCGGCCCGCACCTGCGGACCGGGCCTTTTTCGTTACCCTCCTGCCGGCATCGAAGCACCATCCATGCCGCCCAGCGGCTGTGGTGTGCCATCGATGCCGGGCCAGGCCTAGATTCGGACGCCGTCGTACAGCGCCCGCCCCACCGCCTCGTCGCCGACGACGTCCAGAGTCTCGAACGGCCGGCGGCGCCACACCGTCAGCAACAGGTCCTGCGCCGATCCTCGCAGTGCCACATCCCCGTTGCGATGCTCACGAGTGACGGCAACGGCGTCTCCGGTGAAGTCGACGAACAGCTCCATGTCCGTTCCGTCGTCGGTGTGCAGATGAATCGTGCGCCCGCGCAGGTCCGGCACACGCTCCAGCGGCACACGCGTCAGGAACGCCTCCGCCCATTCGGCGACGCCGTCGGCGGCCCCGGCAGGGTCGGCCGCGTCGGGCTCCGCTCCCCCGCGCGCGTGCACGGCGTCCTGCGCGTCGAAGCGGTGGACGGTCACCTCGTGCAGCTGCCGACGAATCCAGTAATCGGCCGTCCCCTCGCCTGCCCACGTCGCCACCGGCTGCTGCAAGTCGACGCGTCGGAAGTCGTCGAGCATCGCCGCAGCAGCCTCGGCGTAGTCGTCGAGCACCGCCGGCCCACGTTCCGGTTTGTCTACTGCTGCAACGACTTTCGCCATGCCGTCGGCCGCAGGCGCGGACAGTGCCGCGCGCGCCATGCGGTGGACGAAGGTCACATGCCTGACCAGTTTCTCGACGGTCCAATCCGGCATCGACGGGACCGGTGCGCTCGCGTCGTCCAAGGACAGTGACCCCATGCGGGTGCATTCGGCGGCAAGTAGATCCAACTGTTGATCAGGTGTCATACCGGCGATCCTGACATCGTCATGTCACCGGAGCGAGGATATCCGCCGCGTAAACTCGATAGTGTCCGATTTGTCCGACGGGGTCGCGGTGATCGTCCGCCCCCGGAAGAATCCCCGGAAGGGGTCACAGTGGAAGCATTGTTACTCGTCGTCATCGTCGTCGCGGCAGTCGTGTATCTGGTCATGCGCAGCCAGAAGAACTCCGCAGCCCGGACGGCGAGCACGCTGGAAGATGCGAAGGCGGATGCGCGACAGTCGATCGAACGTCTCGGCGGCCAGATCTACAACCTCACCGGCACCGACACCGCGTCGAAGCAGGCTCTGGCCGACGCGTCGGAACGCAACATCGCCGCAGGATCTCAGATCGATCAGGCGAAGACCGTCGAACAGGCTCGTCTGGCGAAGCAGACCGCACTCGAGGGCCTGTACTACATCCGTGCGGCACGGCTCGCGATGGGCATGGACCCCGGACCCGAAATTCAAGGCATCGACGGTCAGCGCTCCGCAGGCCAGGTCACCGAGGATCGCAAGGTCGACTTCGAAGGCAGGCAGGTCGAGGCGTCACCGAACCCGTCCGACCGGACACCGAACTACTACCCCGGAGGCAAGGTCGCAGGTCGCCCGGTACCGGCGGGCTGGTACTCCGAGCCCTGGTGGAAGCCCGCGCTCGTCGCAGGCGCCTGGGGCGTCGGTTCGATGTTCCTGTTCTCCGCGATGTTCTCGGGCATGGCCGGAGTCGGATACGGCGAACAGGATTTCGCGAGCGGAGCCGGCGACGGGTCCGAAGGCGGCGGAGACTTCGGCGGTGACTACGGCGACGGCGGAGGCGACTTCGGTGACGGCGGTGGTGATTTCGGCGGTGGTGATTTCGGCGGCGGGGACTTCGGTGGAGGCGACTTCGGCGGCTTCTGACGAAGCGGAGCTAGTTGGCTTGACAGACCGGACACCAGAACAAGTTTCGCCCCTGCATCACCGAATGCAGAATTTCGGTTCCACAGTTTCGACACGGACGCCCCGCCCTGCGATACACGTAGGTGCGGGGCCGTTTCGGTCCGTAGCCCGCTTCCCCGTGATCGTCCTCGGGACGGATCGTGATGATCTTTCCGCGTCGCACACCGATTTTCATCAAGTCGACGAGGTCGATCCAGAGCGCGTCCCATTCGGACCGGTCGACGTCCTTCCCCGGCCGCATCGGGTTGATCTCGTGACGGAACAGGATCTCGGCCCGGTAGACGTTTCCGACGCCTGCGAGAACCTTCTGATCCATCAACAAGCCGCCGATGGCGGTGCGGGACTTGGAAATTCGAGCCCACGCTTTGTCGGGATCGGCATCCTTTCTGATCGGGTCGGGCCCGAGTCGAGCTTTCAGGTTCTCGACCTGCTGCTCGGTGTAGATCTCGCAGGCCGTCGGACCACGGAGGTCGGTTCCGTACTCGTCGCCCACCATCCGCATTCGGACTGCACCGACCGGATCGGCAAGCGGCACAGCATGTTCGGTGAACTTGCCGTACAAGCCGAGGTGGATGTGCACGATCAGATCGGACTCGTAGTGGTGCAGCAGATGCTTGCCCCAGGCCTCGGCCTTCTCGAGCACGAGTCCGTCGACGAGCGCGGCCCCGGAGGTGAACCGTCCCTGAGGACTGCTCACCGCGACCGGTGCCCCGCCGAACCGTCGTCCATGCAACCGCGCCAGGCGGTGCAGGGTATGCCCTTCCGGCACAGTTACGCAGGCGTCGACGAACCGTCGAACTTCTGGCCGCCGGGCACGTCGGGAGCGTCACCCGAGCGCTCGTACTCGGACAGGATGTCGATGCGTCGTTGGTGACGCTCCTCGCCGGAGAACGGAGTACCGAGGAACGCGTCGACGATCGCGAGGGCCTCCGGCAACGTGTGCATGCGTCCGCCGATGCCGATCAGCTGGGCGTCGTTGTGCTCGCGGGCGAGTGTGGCCGTCTCGACGCTCCACGCCAGCGCGCAGCGAGCGCCGGGAACCTTGTTCGCGGCGATCTGCTCGCCGTTGCCGGAACCACCGAGCACCAAGCCGCGGCTGCCGGGATCGGCCACCACGCGGCGGGCTGCGTCGATGCAGAACGCCGGGTAGTCGTCGACGGGGTCGTATTCGAAAGCACCACAATCGACGGGCTCGTGCCCGGTCTTCGTCAGGTGTTCGATGATCTGGTTCTTGAACTCGAGTCCGGCATGGTCGGCACCCAGGTATACGCGCATGCCTAGAGTCTGACAGGTGGATGTGCGCGCGGGGAACGCGGTCGCCGGAGTGGACGGCGCCAAGGGTGAGTGGGTGGTCGCCCGGTACGACGGGCGACGCGTCGAGTGGTCCGTGGCCGCCGACGTGGACGAGGTTCTGCGCGCGACGGAAGACTGTTCGGCCGTGGGTGTGGACATGCCGTTGTCGATGCCCGAGAAGGGCTACCGCGTAAGCGAATCCGGGGCAAGAGCATTCCTCGGGCCGGCGCGTTCGTCGATCTTTCACACGCCGGTGCGCGCCGTCCTCGACACCGATTCGTACGAGAACGCGTGCGCAATCTCTCGGTCCCTCACAGGCAAGGCGATCAGCAAGCAGACGTGGTACCTGATGGCCGGGGTGCGGGCGTGGAATGCAGCGACTTTCGACGTCGAACGCGTCGTCGAGGTGCATCCCGAGTGCGCGTTTCGGATGATGGCGCCGGACACGGTGTTCGTGTCGAAGAAGTCGGCACGCGGAGCGGGACAGAGACTGGCCGCCCTCGGAACCTGGCTTGATCTCCGAGAACTGGCCGCCGGTCTCGCGCAGCTGCCCGTCGGTCCCGTCGTCGACGACGCCGTGGACGCAGCGGCGGCCGCGTGGTCGGCGTGGCGGTTCAGCCGCGGCGAGCACCGGGTGTTCGGAACCGTCGATGCGACGGATCGCATCGTCGCTTGACAGCGCTCGTGCGTGCGAATGTAGGCGGTCTCAAGCGGTCATCGCAACGAGCGTCTTGTCGTATGCCTTCAGAGGAGTATCCCATCCGAGGGTCCTACGAGGACGGTTGTTGAGTAGGTCCTCGACCTCGGCGAGCCGTTCCGGGGAGTGAACGGACAGATCGGTGCCTTTGGGAAAGTACTGACGAAGCAGTCCGTTGGTGTTCTCGTTGGTGCCACGTTGCCACG